>NZ_CP053897.1 GCF_013255915.1 Providencia rettgeri
GTGAGCAAATTACTAGTTTTTATAGAACCTAAACTTATCAATAATACTACCTCCTATTGGGCTATGTTCTATGCGGCTATTTTTAAAGCTCTATCTTATCAAACCAATATGCAACACCCACTTGGAGAACAGTCCCCTCAGTCTCACAGAGGGAATCTCTCTACACCGTCAAACTACTTGGCAGGGATTAGTGATCATTTAAGGAATCATGCATTTGAATATTTAATGATGGATTTGTTGCGGTCAGAATATGGAGATATTACACGAGATATTTTAGTTACCAGACTTTTATCTCTGTATGGCATAACTGATTTTGAATACAAGTATCTTAATATATATAAAATGGGTAAGGATAGTATTCACCATAAATTACAATTAAAAAATTCATTTGATATAAAGGTCATAACACCTAAAAATCCTAATCTTCTAGCTTGCTCAAAAACAAATTATCAGGCGTTTACCTTTCCTATTCATACAGCTTTTGAAAATTTTCCATATTCTGACTTGCTACTTATTGTTTCTGATGGAAAAAATCATACCTATGGTTTTTTAGGTGAAATAGAAGGTAAAAATGGACAACAATTGTTTAGAAATAGCTACTGGTCAAAAGGAAAAGGTGATTATGCAACTTTTGCAATAGGGATTTCCAGTAAAAACACACTGAAAATAGGTGCCGAAAAACACCAACTTAGTCACAACACAGTAATTTTTAGTGATGAAATGAATAGGCAAATATTGAACTACTCAAATTTCTCAGCCTTTGCTGTTGATTATGTTAAAGCGGTTAATAATATGGAGCTATTTTTCAATGGACAAACAAAACATCTTAGCATAGAGGATAAAGGTCACGCATATATCACTGATATAATAATGAAAAATTGGGATAAACCAAGCGGATATATAATTGAATTACTGAACCAACATGTAATTTACGCTTATAGTCATGCATCAACATTATATAACCTATTGGACCCTGAAACCAATAAGCTCTCTTTTAAACCGAATATGCTGGCATTAGAAAACTCATATTGCTTACATCAAGTAAAAGAATAACAGATATAGATTCATCCAATGAGAGGTTTGCCGCTCAAAAAAATATATTTTTTACGTTAAACCTCTGTTTTCGATAAATAAAGTATTATGAACAATGAGCAATATGAGGGGTGTTTAGGAAATTTCATCGGGTATGGCGTAGACAAACAACATAATCCTTAGCTTGCAATTTCCTAACTCTGTTGCATACAATGCTGTATATCCGTACAGTATTGAGGCTTTCATGAAATTAACCTTATGCAACGTTGAGAAAACACTTCCGCTTCCTTTATTCGCTGATCAAGTACAAGCCGGTTTCCCGTCACCGGCGAGTGACTACTTAGAGGACCGCATTGATTTAAACTCTTTGCTAATCAAGCACCCTTCAGGCACATACTTTTTACGAGTATCTGGTACTTCTATGATGGACGCACAAATTCTAGATGGAGATATCGTCATAGTAGATAGTTCGATTGATGCAAAACACGGAGATATCGTTATTGCTTCACTCGATGGAGAGTTTACGATAAAACGGCTACAAACCAGCCCTGTTACTGCTCTTATACCCATGAACAGCAGCTACTCACCGATATACATCAGTGATGGTGAAGAATTAAGTATATTCGGCACTGTGACCTACATTATTCACAAGGCGAGATAATGTTTGCCTTAGTTGATGTAAACAGTTTCTACGCCAGTTGTGAGCGCATTTTTCGCCCTGATATTGCCAATAAGCCAGTTATTGTTTTATCAAACAACGATGGTTGTGTTATTGCACGTTCAAAGGAAGTGAAGTTGCTTGGGATCAAAATGGGGGCTCTATACTTTGAGATTCAGTCTCTGATTAAAAAGCATGATATTCAGGTGTTTAGTAGTAACTACGCCCTTTATGCTGACATCAGCAACCGAGTCATGGACACACTATCTGATTTTGCCCCAAGAGTAGAAACGTATAGTATCGACGAGCAGTATCTAGATATGACCGGCATGTCTAGAAACTTTCCATTAGAAGATTACGGTCGCAAGATACAACAACGAATTTTGCAGATAGCTCATGTACCGGTCGGTGTTGGTTTTGCTCAAACTAAAACACTGGCTAAACTGGCAAACCATGCTGCTAAAACATGGACCAAAACAGGCGGTGTAGTCGATTTGAGTGCTACTTCACGCCAGAAACGGCTCATGTCCCTTGTGCCTGTTAATGAAGTATGGGGTGTGGGTAGAAAAATAAGTAACCGGCTAAATGCTATGGGGATAGTTACAGCGCTTGATTTGGCTAGGGCTGAAACAACCATGATCCGTAAAACATTCGGTGTGGTTGTAGAACGCACTGTGAGAGAGCTGAACGGTGAATCTTGCATCGAGCTTGAAGAAGTAGCAAAAACTAAAGAGCAAATCATTTGTTCACGTTCATTTGGAAAAAAAATTGAGCTCTATGAGCATATGCATCAGGCTATCTGCGAGTATTCAGAGAGAGCAGCAGAGAAACTTCGAGCTGAAAAACGAGTCTGTTCCTTTGTTTCTGTTTTTATCCAAACCAGCCATTACGCCAGCGGACCTCAATACTACAACCACCGTTCTGAACGGTTAGAATATCCAAGTGCTGATACAAGAGACATTATCAATGCAGCAGTGCGTCTGTTAAAGACCATCTGGAAATCGGGAGTTAAATATCACAAAGCTGGCATCATGCTCACTGATTTTTCTGATCCATCAGTTACTCAACTTAATTTATTTTCTGATAGTAAACCCTACAAAGGAAGTGAACAATTGATGAAAACCTTGGACCAGATAAATAATCGAGGTGTTAGCAAAATATGGTTCGCTGGAAAGGGAATGGACACAAACTGGCGCATGAAGCGAGAAATGCTTTCACCGGCATACACTACGAGAATTTCAGATCTTCCCGTAGTGAAGATTTAGAGGAAATCCACCAGCGTATTCAGCAGGATTCACCGCAATCCTACAATTGCTTCAACCAGTATACCTAAATTGAGAACGTCTTTCGTTTAGAATTATATTCATATTTCTGAACATTATTAAGATAATGAAACAATCATTATCAATTTATGATTGTTGCGATATGTCATTGATATGATTATCTTTAACACTTTTACCCTCTGGAGTTGTTCGCCTTTAACTAATTGATAGCAATGCACATAAATCGAAATGATGCCGTTTTCCTTATGTAACTAAGGAAAATAGAAAATCCTGTGTGATAGCCTTACGTCGAATAAAAATAATACCTAGTTACACAATGACAAGGCGAGGACTATGAATACTAACGCAGCAATTTCAACGAATAGCAGTCAACAAAATTCGAATATGAGCAAGGTACTTCTCAATGACCTACCCTACCCTACTCTGAAGAAAAATACTGAAGCGCACAATATCTCAACATTACGCAAAATGTCTGATGCCTTTGAGGAAAAGGTGTGTTCGCGTGGTGATATTTATCGCGTTAACGTTGAGTTACTGTACGTACAGGAAGGTTTCAATCTTCGGGAGATTGATACTGAACATGCTGGACGAATCAAGAATTCGTATGTATCAGGTGTTTATGTTCCACCTATCGTTGTGAAAGTTATAACGGTTGATAATCTGCCACGCTTACAGATTATTGATGGACACCACAGATATTGCGCTCTACGCATGGCAATGGAAGAAGGATGCACGATTAAAGGCGTATACGTCACGGAGTTCTCAGGCAGTCAGCAACTTGAGATCGTCAATATGCTGACATCTTCAGAAGGAAAACCTTTAGCTCCGTTAGAAAAAGCTGATGGTTTCCATCGTTTACTTAGTATGGGATGGGAAAAAAAGGAAATTGCACGATATACGAACACAAGTGTTGTTACGATCAACAGATTATTACGCTTGTTCCGAGCAGATTACAGAATCACTGATCTTGTCAGAAAGAACCTGATTACTTCAGATTTAGCCATAGAAATACTGCTTGAGTGTGAAGAAACTAATCAAGAGGCATATGATGTGATCATTGCAGGATTGCAGAAGGCGACTGACAGCGGCAAAAATAAAGTCACACGGAAATTTGTACCTTCAGCGAAGAAAGTACCTTTTTCAAAAAAAGAAATACATTCCGTGTTTTCACAATTAAGTGAAATCCGCACAACAATTCACGACAAAGTTGCTGATATTCAAGAAAATGATGAAACAGTGACTGTCGAAATGCCGGTAACAATTGTGACCCTGCTTAATGATGTTCTTCAGAAGTTTGCGAATGATGAATCCGCCGCATCTAATGATGATGAGAACGAACCGAGCAAAACCGAATCCAACACTGAAGCTATTCAGGCTTAACTATGGAATTACTTAACAAGGTGCAACTGATCGCACGATTAGGTTCGTCCCCGAAAGATAATCTGAAGTATTCAGAACGTAACGGTGAGGCAATGACCTACTTCTCTGTTGCAATTAACCGGCATGACTCTAAAGGAAACCCGATAACAGATTGGTTTAACATTAGTGCATACGGAAAAATAGCAGAAATAGCAGCTAATTTTGGTCAGAAAGGACAACTTGTTTACATCGAAGCAAGGCTACAACCGACTAATAATTCCTGTTCTATAATAATGAATTACCAGACAGGTGTGTTTAGAGTATTACCTAATAGTAAAAATACAAATGCAGGAGAGCAGAATGGCTAAGGCAGACCAAATTTCAAATTGTAACGTTCAAAATCCTAATTATGTGATGGCAGAAATGAAACGAGATCAAACAGTTCTAAACTATGCCCTATTTAAAGCGCGTGAGGAGCTACACGAGCTCAAACACCTAATGAATACGTCACAGTGCAGTGAAAGTGAAATTTTGCGCTATAACGGGGTTTTGGAGATGCTGGATAGCATATTTTCATCAGATGAAAAGGAACGTCAGAACTTATATCACTCTATGATCATGTCTGGTGTACAAATCATGTCCGGTAAGTTAAGTGGTGAGAATAGACAAGCCGTATTAGAAGCAACGACACCAGATCAGTTGGATGAGGTTTTAAAAGCCTCGGAAAATGAGGTATGGACTGAGTTGCAACTGCTATGTGAACAGCAGAACAACCTAAACTAAGAATCCAAAATGAAACTGACAATATCCTTGCCTTTCATTCTGATAACTACGCTGATCTCAGTGCCAGCGTTGGGTAATAGTTATTCTGCAATGGAAGGGATTGAAGGACAGCGATATTCTGATTTAGAGAAATACAAAGCCAACTGTCCAGCTTGTATGAGTGTTGTACAAAACATTAAAGATATCCGCTATCGGGCATGTGCACAATCAGTCACGACAGATGATGTGATAATTAGGGACCCATTATATGGCTATTTGAATAGTATGAAATTTATGCTAAATAATGATTTGTATAATCAAGTATTGTCTATCGTTATTAATGAGAAGGACTGTATTGATAGCTTAAATTGGCTTGAACGAGCCAACTTAAAAATTGAATCATTGGTAAATAAGCCAATTTAGTAAGTGTAAGCCCATAACTCCCAGCGGTACAATATCGTTAAACAGTCGCTATTTTTCTTCATAAGCATTATTTACGAACCTTTTCGTAACAAATAACGCCGTATAGCGGCGTTATCACCAAAATATGAATTTATTGTATATATCAGATAACATCTCAACAACAATTTAGTTAAGAACAAAAAGTAGTCGATTTTGATTCAACGTGACAGCTATCCCTATTGCAAATTTTAGGAAAAAATGCATTAATCAAGGTAAATTTAACATATGGAAAGGAATATCTATGTCAGAAATGATTTACTTAACGCTAAAGGGAAACAAGCAAGGGCTTATCTCTGCGGGTTGTTCGAGCTATGATTCAATTGGTAATAAATATCAAGATGGTCATAAAGATCAGATACTTGTCTACTCAACAACCTATGATCTAGCACGAAAACAAAATGTATCTCACGCGCCATTCATCTTGATAAAAGCCGATGACAAATCCTCCCCCCTTCTGTTAACTGCAATGTCAAACAATGAGATTTTAGAGTGCCTTTTTGAATATTATCGCGTAGATAAAAGCGGGGTAATGATTCCTTACAAAAAGATTTTGCTTACTAAAGCATCAATCATCCGTCTTACAAATGAGTCGCCGAACTCATTAACTGAAAATGAAATGCAACCATTTGAAAAAGTTTCAATAATATATGAAAGCATTACTTGCAAACATAATACTGCTAACACTTCAGGATATAGCATCAGAAATGAATCAGTCATGTAGGTATGACAATGAAAATAAATGATGTGTACTTTAATCGATTCAACGTTCCCATCGTAAGTTCACCAGACCCTTACCGTGATTCATTAATAGATGATCCAGTTAAAATCTTTATAGTTGTTAATTACAATTGGGGGATTGGGCATACAGGTATAGTGGTTGGAGAAGGTGAAGATGCTCTTTTGTATGACCCATCAGGGGGATACTCTGAGTGCCCTTCCAGAGAGTGCTATAATAATATTGAAGAATTACGAGCGCCACGTAGTTCAGGTGAATTTTTCCAATATCCTGAGTTTAATTGGGATGATTACCTTTCTTTTCAGTTGTGGGATGGTCCAGACGTTCAGATAATTGAATTTGTAGTGCCTAGAGTTCAAGCAGAAAAAATAAAAGAGTTAATATTTGAACATGGCGGAGCTGGATGGGCTATGTGTTCAGAAACAGTGTTTTATATACTTAAAGACAGTGGCGGTATATTTAACTCTTTGGATAAAAAGATTTTCTTCCGCGAAGATCCTTGGAATTTCAGAGAGAAATTAATTGACCTACATTACCCAAAACGCGGGGGGGTCATATCAGGTGCTTATTAAATCTAATTTTTTTATCCCGTTAATATCACTGTTTATAAGTATTGTTCTTTTTTACTTAGAAACGGTGCATGAATACTTTTTTAAACTTTACCCCCATTCTGTAAATTCTAAAATAGTTATTGAAATACAGAAATTGCTATCATATTCATTTTTTTGTTATCTAATTCTTCTTACATTGGCAACGACATTTTTCATTAAAAATGTTAAATTTAACAAAAAACACCGTTTTATCTTATACTTTGTAATACCCTACATAATTAATATTATTGTTTGGTATTTTAATGGATATCAAGCTATTAATTACAGAAATAATTCAGTAATGATATCTGATTTTTTATTTACGTCTTATATCTTACACTTCGTTTTTGTAATTCCTATCATTGCATACATACTGGATTACACTTTTAGTTTTAAAATACAAAAGTGAATACAATCTCACTACATCTAAATCAAAAATCCCTCTACCACACCAATAAAAAAAACGCCACAATGTGGCGTTATAACCCTAGTGTTGGTACTTATTATAATCATATAACGTATGGCAAAAACAATTATACACATACACACCTATGTGTGTATGTGTATAATGTGTGTTTGTGTGGAGTTAATCACAAAAACACGTATGTGTTTATGTGTATTTACACGAGTGAGGATGTTTTAGGTTTTTATAGACCATTAGCCTAATATCTAGGTGAAGATTAAATTACACAAACAATAATGAAAGGCAAAAACACTGCCAGTTAGAGTAGAGGACCGGATCATGTTTGTTTTTAAAGAAGATACGTTCCAACGGAACCCCAATAATCCATGTCCAGATAATGAATTCAATAGTGACGTGATTGATTTTATAAAGGAAATAAGAAAGTTTTATCCTGAGTTAGAACATTGGAGCAATACCGGTGTACTGTTTGCTTGGGAAGGATATCTGCAAGATATATACGCGGTCGGTTGGACTGAATTGGTACGCAAGAGAGAGAACGGCTTTCTCGCATACTGCTACATATCGCAGTTACGACCATGCTTTGATTTTGGTGGAACAGGGACATACAACACTGAAATTTGGGATCTTGGAGAGCAAGAGCCGTGGAAAAAACAACCATTGCCAAAACTACCAGATTGGCTCGAATAATTGAGCATGAGGCACTTTTATTTTGAATGTTACCTAGTGAAATTGAGATAAAAGTGCAATAAAAAGGGATGAAATATCATCCCTATAAAACCACTACCTATTCATTTTCCTTTAGCCACTGATGAACATAATCTGATATTACTTCTTTCATTGTGGTGTTTCGTTTGACACATGCAGCTTTGAATCGAATTTGAGTATCTTCGTCAAGATCTACATTAATGCGTTTGGTTTTTGTACTTTTATCAAGAATTTTATCTAAGTCTCTGTTTTTACCGAATTTCATTTTCTGTGAATTTGCTGATTCGTTTACTTTTTTAAGTGCCATAAAGTATCTCTTTTAATTTCAAAACACAAATACGCTTATGTGTTTTTGCGCATTTGTGTAAATATATATTCGTGTTAATGTGTCAATGTGTTAATGTGTTAATGTGTTAATACACATTATGACTCAAAAATAGTCAAAATTTCTCTGGTTAGTATTTCTATCTCGCCTTTTGCATTTCCATCATTAGTTTCAAAAATACTCTTACCATCTAGAATAGATTTGATATAGCTCTGCCGTTGAGAAATAGCTGTTTTGAAAGAAGGCAAGCCAGTATCTTTGAGGTTGTCTTTTAATACTTGCAACATAGTTGTTTGGTCAATTTTACGAGTAATCAGAAATCTAGCTTCTACTTTACGGCTGTATGCTTGAGCTTCGAGGACCGATGTAACACTACCGGCTGCGGAAAAATCAAGAGGGCTTGGCGAGACTGGAATTATAACTAGATCACTAACCATAACCGCTGCTGATGTAATGACAGAAAGTGAACCAGCTCCATCTACGATGACAAAATCATAATCACTTAGATCTTTACGGATACTATAAACGTCTTTCTCACTGGCGGCGGTGAAAACATCATAATCACAGTTCCCTTCTTTAGACCAGTTAGATAGGCTCATTTGAGGATCTGTATCTACAACTGCTAATGAATAACCTGCTTTCTGCATAGCAGTAGCAACATTTATGACGGTGGTTGTTTTTCCAGAGCCGCCTTTCGGATTTAAAAAAGAAATTACTTTCACTGGAAAACCTCATATGTTTGTTTGTGTTTTTTTCATTATCTAAGGAAGCCAAAAAATAATCAATGTGTATTTGTGTTAATGTGTATTTAAGCAAAAACACATTAAATCATAAGAAAAACATACCTAACTTGTGAAATCAGTTAGTTACACATGCGCTAATATGTTTATGCGTTTATGTGTTTATGTGTTTATGTGTTTATGTGTTTATTGTAATCAACAATGTTGATACATTTAAATAGGGGTGCTACTATTAAAACTCGGACGTTGAATTGTAGAGGTGATAAATGGCTCAGGTCACAGTAAAAAAATGGGGCAATAGCCCGTCTGTACGGCTTCCTGTTGCAATCATGCAAAAAGCGGCACTTAGCGTTGATGATACGGTTGAAATAGCGGTAGAAGAAGGTCGTATCATCATTACGCCAGTTAAAGCGGTAGAATACTCATTAGATAATTTGTTAGCCGGTATCACACCGGAGAATATCCATGAGAAAGTAGACTTCGGAGCTCGAACAGGTAAGGAATTAATTTAATGGTATCTCGATACGTACCTGATTCTGGCGATTTGATTTGGATTGACTTTGATCCAGTTGAAGGACATGAGCAGGGCGGTCATCGTCCAGCAGTTGTCCTTAGCCCTTTTGCATACAATAATAAAGTAGGGCTCTTACTATGCGTACCATGTACAACTAAAGGCAAAGGCTATCCATTTGAATGCGAACTCTCGAACGAAAGAGACAGCTACGCATTAGCGGATCAAGTTACATGTGTTGACTGGAGAGCTCGTAAAGTTACTAAAAAGGGCAAAGTGGAGGCATCAGAACTGGCAGAGATAAAAGCTAAAGCAAAGGCGTTAATAGGATAGATATAATACTTATAAGGGTTATGGGATAGAATGGAAAATGAGACACTACACACAGCAACAGGTAATCAAACTCCTTTAGATAATGCCGTATCGTCATTAAACTCTATTTTAGATGTTATTTTCACAGTAAATGATTATGTTTTATTTTTTATAATTTTAATAATAATTTTCGCTAAATCGAAGTCAAGACTATTCAAATTGGCTTTTGGTTATTCTGGTATATCAGTTGTATTTTTACTCTCTAGTTATTTTCTCAGGGATGATTTACTGTTTGATATTAATAATACACCGCGATTCGGATTATTGATGATCAATATCGGCATGATTACAACAGCATTATATTTAATATACTGGCTTATCTATCTATTCAACGAAAGTGGTATGATTGATAGCAAAAAGAGTGAGCCATAGCTAACCGAAAAAGGGTGCTTGTATCACCAACCCATCGTAATCTGTAAAAGAGAAAATGTGGGGGTTTCCCCCCACAAAAGCAACACTACTAATTACATGATAGTGTTGCCTGAACCACCGTACCTCCGCTTGTAAAATTGAGTGAACATAAACGATCACGCATTAACAAAGAGAAGCACAGAACTGTGATACACACAGTAATCAGCCCTATCAGGGCAAATTTGCTCATTTCTCTTGACTCCTTGAGTAAAAGGAGACAGAATCAAATTGCAACGTTTGTAGACTGCCTCGAGTTAAGGAATATTCCTAATTCGGGGCTTTCGTCTTTTTGGCTCTTGGCTATGCTCGAACCAAAACGATTCAAGCACCCAAGGCAATATTAGCAGATTATTATTAAGAGACATACTGTTAATTGAAAATTATAATACTATATTTTAATTATGTTTTTTGCTTTCTTAATAAAGAATTTATCCAATAAAACGGTTATTAATATCAATATAACAAACAAATCAACCTATAATTAACAACAGCCTCTAAGGAAAAATATTTTATTGAATTACCACATTATCTAAAAAAACAGCCAAATGTAGATATTCGATTTCATCAAGGTTAGTAAGACTTAATTTTGAATTTAATAATTCAATTTTAATTTCATTTGAAAGATGGTCTAACAGAATCCTATCAACATTAGATAATCGACCTATTTTGTCCTCTGCCGGAAAATTTAAAATAATATATCCTGCATCAGTGATTTTAGATATTATCTCGTAATCTTTCCTTGATATTTTAATCTTTTCAGGTTTGATTTTCGGTTTTGTTTTTATTCCTTTCCTTTCATTATCAAGGCGTTTCTGCCATTCCCTTTTATAAATCCCCCCATTTTGGATAACTCTGACTCGCCACTCTACTGACTCAAAATCTGAAAGTCGATTAAAATCGTTTTTATCTATATTTTTCAAAGGGATAAATCTATCCCCAATTATAAACCGAAAGATTTGTTTAATCATGTATATCTATCTCTCTTTGAATTTCAAATATATTTCAGAATTAAACTAAAAAAACGAAATACATTAAATTTAGTTACTTATGACAAACTTGTAGAAATTTAAAGAACGAATATCAAAGCAAAAATCAGGATTAACAACAAAATTGAAGCTACTAAGTAGGCAATAACTTTGCTTGTTGCTCCATTTTGGTTATAGGTAATCAAAAAGATATTTGCACCAGATAGAATATATAATAGAACAAAGAAGAATCCATTTAATCGAATTGAACCTTCAAATAGAAACATACCAAATAAAATAAAAACCATTATTGAAAATACAAGACTGATTACCATTTCTAGTTTTTTTAAATTCATCACAACCTCTTTAATTAATTGTAGAGTTTACAAGAATATCACTTCATCGACTGATTATATCTATCAATAGCCGCATCGTAATAATCCTTATCTACTTCAATACTGTAACTTTCATCACCTAGTACGTAGAGAATTTTATAATCTCGCTCGATGGTTCGATAAATTTTTAACTGGCTATATCGCTTTCCATCTTTCACGGCTTTCTTATTAAAATCGGATTTGAATATGTAAACTAATAACATGACGAATGCTAGACAGATCCAAAATGTAATAACCAAACCAAAGCCCAAGTCATTTACCGCTGACATTATCCCTCTCCGAAACAGTTAGGTAATTAGTAATGTAAAAATCATTATTAGTTTTATGAACTTACAACGTAATTTCATTATACAACAATTTAAAGATTGCAAGCCTTTTAATGCGTACTAATACCGATATTTTAGCTATTCGATGATAAATACCTGTGCTACCCTTTACTCGGTTAAATATACGTTTAATGTAGTAACTTTTTTTATTTTATGATTTATGGTTAGTGATGCTATTTGATGCACCAGAATTCACCACAATTTTCACACCGATTTTCAGCACCAAGGAGGCACCGATGGGAGAGTTAATTTTACGTGACAACGTAACAGAAATTGTTGATGTAAATAACATGACGAAAAACACCAACAATCCAGCAACCAGCTACTTGCTACGGCTGCGTTCCAAACAAAGCCAAAAGACAATGCGCTCCTGCCTAGTGTCAGTGGTTAAATTGTTTCGTGCTATGGACCCATTTACTTTCGATTGGTCAATCATAGATCGAGATGCCGTTCAATTGGTACTTCAGAAATTAATACTGGAGAAAAAGACACCTAATAGTATAAACCTAATTCTGAGTGCTATTAAAGGGGTGGCTGAAGAAGCCAGAGCATCACGAATTATAGACAGTGATACATATCAAGATATTAGAAGCATACGCCGGATTCGTGGGAACCGTATCGGTCGAGGGCGTTCACTGAGTAGTAGTGAAATAACTGCTATTTATCAACACCTTGATAGCCTAAATACCGCAGTCTCGGTACGTGATGCGGCGATTGTATCATTAATGCTTGGCTGTGGTTTGCGCCGTGCTGAAGTCACTTTATTGGATATGGAAGATATCAATTTTGATAATTACTCCATTAAAATCATGGGTAAAGGAAACAAAGAAAGAACTAACTTCATGCCAAGTGACACGCTCCGTCGTATTCGTTTATGGATAGAAACTGTAAGAGGGGATCATACCGGTGCAGTTTTTACCCGCATACGTAAAAATGATGATGTGACTTGCGATAGAATAACAACCGATGGTTTACGGTATATTATTGATAAACTGGTGAAAGATTCAGCCTCTGATTCATTTACCCCCCATGACTGCCGACGAACCTATGCTACTAAGCTGTTAGAACTCGGTGAGGACCTACTTACTGTCAGGGAGGCTATGGGGCACAGTAGCGTAGCAACCACACAGCGGTATGACAAACGAGGTGTAACACGCTTAGAAGCTGCTGCAAGGAATCTTATATACTAATGATAGGATGGAAAAATGAGATCTGAAACGCACATTACCGAAACAGAAGCAAAAAAAATTGTTAATAACCAGATACCTAGCGATAAGTGGGTGTTACGTTCAATTGATGAACGTGACTATGGGACAGACTTCATTGTGGGCGGACAATAAAGTCTTAAACTGAACAAAATAGATCTAAACTATGACAATAAAGTCTTAAACTAGACAGAATAGTTGTAAACTGAAATCAGTCCAGTTATGCTGTGAAAAAGCATACTGGACTTTTGTTATGGCTAAAGCAAACTCTTCATTTTCTGAAGTGCAAATTGCCCGTCGTATTAAAGAGGGGCGTGGCCAAGGGCATGGTAAAGACTATATTCCATGGCTAACAGTACAAGAAGTTCCTTCTTCAGGTCGTTCCCACCGTATTTATTCTCATAAGACGGGACGAGTCCATCATTTGCTATCTGACTTAGAGCTTGCTGTTTTTCTCAGTCTTGAGTGGGAGAGCAGCGTGCTAGATATACGCGAGCAGTTCCCCTTATTACCTAGTGATACCAGGCAGATTGCAATAGATAGTGGTATTAAGCATCCTGTTATTCGTGGTGTAGATCAGGTTATGTCTACTGATTTTTTAGTGGACTGCAAAGATGGTCCTTTTGAGCAGTTTGCTATTCAAGTCAAACCTGCAGCAGCCTTACAAGACGAGCGTACCTTAGAAAAACTAGAACTAGAGCGTCGCTATTGGCAGCAAAAGCAAATTCCTTGGTTCATTTTTACTGATAAAGAAATAAATCCCGTAGTAAAAGAAAATATTGAATGGCTTTATTCAGTGAAAACAGAAGAAGTTTCTGCGGAGCTTTTAGCACAACTATCCCCATTGGCCCATATCCTGCAAGAAAAAGGAGATGAAAACATTATCAATGTCTGTAAGCAGGTTGATATTGCTTATGATTTGGAGTTAGGCAAAACATTGAGTGAGATACGAGCCTTAACCGCAAATGGTTTTATTAAGTTCAATATTTATAAGTCTTTCAGGGCAAATAAGTGTGCAGATCTCTGTATTAGCCAAGTAGTGAATATGGAGGAGTTGCGCTATGTGGCAAATTAATGAGGTTGTGCTATTTGATAATGATCCGTATCGCATTTTGGCTATAGAGGATGGCCAAGTTGTCTGGATGCAAATAAGCGCTGATAAAGGAGTTCCACAAGCTAGGGCTGAGTTGTTGCTAATGCAGTATTTAGATGAAGGCCGCTTAGTTAGAACTGATGACCCTTATGTACATCTTGATTTAGAAGAGCCGTCTGTAGATTCTGTCAGCTTCCAGAAGCGCGAGGAGGATTATCGAAAAATTCTTCCTATTATTAATAGTAAGGATCGTTTCGACCCTAAAGTCAGAAGCGAACTCGTTGAGCATGTGGTCCAAGAACATAAGGTTACTAAGGCTACAGTTTATAAGTTGTTACGCCGTTACTGGCAGCGTGGTCAAACGCCTAATGCATTAATTCCTGACTACAAAAACAGCGGTGCACCAGGGGAAAGACGTTCAGCGACAGGAACAGCAAAGATTGGCCGAGCCAGAGAATATGGTAAGGGTGAAGGAACCAAGGTAACGCCCGAGATTGAACGCCTTTTTAGGTTGACCATAGAAAAGCACCTGTTAAATCAAAAAGGTACAAAGACCACCGTTGCCTATAGACGATTTGTGGACTTGTTTGCTCAGTATTTTCCTCGCATTCCCCAAGAGGATTACCCAACACTACGTCAGTTTCGTTATTTTTATGATCGAGAATACCCTAAAGCTCAGCGCTTAAAGTCTAGAGTTAAAGCAGGGGTATATAAAAAAGACGTACGACCCTTAAGTAGTACAGCCACTTCTCAGGCGTTAGGCCCTGGGAGTCGTTATGAGATTGATGCCACGATTGCTGATATTTATTTAGTGGATCATCATGATCGCCAAAAAATCATAGGAAGACCAACGCTTTACATTGTGATTGATGTGTTTAGTCGGATGATCACGGGCTTTTATATCGGCTTTGAAAATCCGTCTTATGTGGTGGCGATGCAGGCTTTTGTAAATGCTTGCTCTGACAAAACGGCCATTTGTGCCCAGCATGATATTGAGATTAGTAGCTCAGACTGGCCGTGTGTAGGTTTGCCAGATGTGTTGCTAGCGGACCGTGGCGAATTAATGAGTCATCAGGTCGAAGCCTTAGTTTCTAGTTTTAATGTGCGAGTGGAAAGTGCTCCACCTAGACGTGGCGATGCTAAAGGCATAGTGGAAAGCACTTTTAGAACACTACAAGCCGAGTTTAAGTCCTTTGCACCTGGCATTGTAGAGGGCAGTCGGATCAAAAGCCATGGTGAAACAGACTATAGGTTAGATGCATCTCTGTCGGTATTTGAGTTCACACAAATTATTTTGCGTACGATCTTATTCAGAAATAACCATCTGGTGATGGATAAATACGATCGAGATGCTGATTTTCCTACAGATTTACCGTCTATTCCTGTCCAGCTATGGCAATGGGGTATGCAGCATCGTACAGGTAGTTTAAGGGCTGTGGAGCAAGAGCAGTTGCGAGTAGCGTTACTGCCTCGCCGAAAGGTCTCTATTTCTTCATTTGGCGTTAATTTGTGGGGTTTGTATTACTCGGGGTCAGAGATTCTGCGTGAGGGTTGGTTGCAGCGGAGCACTGATATAGCTAGACCTCAACATTTAGAAGCGGCTTATGACCCAGTGCTGGTTGATACGATTTATTTGTTTCCGCAAGTTGGCAGCCGTGTATTTTGGCGCTGTAATCTGACGGAACGTAGTCGGCAGTTTAAAGGTCTCTCATTTTGGGAGGTTTGGGATATACAAGCACAAGAAAAACACAATAAAGCCAATGCGAAGCAGGATGAGTTAACTAAACGCAGGGAGCTTGAGGCGTTTATTCAGCAAACCATTCAGAAAGCGAATAAGTTAACGCCCAGTACTACTGAGCCCAAATCAACACGCATTAAGCAGATTAAAACTAATAAAAAAGAAGCCGTGACCTCGGAGCGTAAAAAACGTGCGGAGCATTTGAAGCCAAGCTCTTCAGGTGATGAGGCTAAAGTTATTCCTTTCAACGCAGTGGAAGCGGATGATCAAGAAGATTACAGCCTACCCACATACGTGCCTGAATTATTTCAGGATCCACCAGAAAAGGATGAGTCATGAGTGCTACCCGGATTCAAGCAGTTTATCGTGATACGGGGGTAGAGGCTTATCGTGATAATCCTTTTATCGAGGCCTTACCACCATTACAAGAGTCAGTGAATAGTGCTGCATCACTGAAATCCTCTTTACAGCTTACTTCCTCTGACTTGCAAAAGTCCCGTGTTATCAGAGCTCATACCATTTGTCGTATTCCAGATGACTATTTTCAGCCATTAGGTACGCATTTGCTACTAAGTGAGCGTATTTCGGTCATGATTCGAGGTGGCTACGTAGGCAGAAATCCTAAAACAGGAGATTTACAAAAGCATTTACAAAATGGTTATGAGCGTGTTCAAACGGGAGAGTTGGAGACATTTCGCTTTGAGGAGGCACGATCTACGGCACAAAGCTTATTGTTAATTGGTTGTTCTGGTAGTGGGAAGACGACCTCTCTTCATCGTATTCTAGCCACGTATCCTCAGGTGATTTACCATCGTGAACTCAATGTAGAGCAGGTGGTGTATTTGAAAATAGACTGCTCGCATAATGGTTCGCTAAAAGAAATCTGCTTGAATTTTTTCAGAGCGTTGGATCGAGCCTTGGGCTCGAACTATGAGCGTCGTTATGGCTTAAAACGTCATGGTATAGAAACCATGTTGGCTTTGATGTCGCAAATAGCCAATGCACATGCTTTAGGGTTGTTGGTTATTGATGAAATTCAGCATTTAAGCCGCTCTCGTTCGGGTGGATCTCAAGAGATGCTGAACTTTTTTGTGACGATGGTGAATATTATTGGCGTACCAGTGATGTTGATTGGTACCCCTAAAGCACGAGAGATTTTTGAGGCTGATTTGCGGTCTGCACGTAGAGGGGCAGGGTTTGGAGCTATATTCTGGGATCCTATACAACAAACGCAACGTGGAAAGCCCAATCAAGAGTGGATCGCTTTTACGGATAATCTTTGGCAATTACAGCTTTTACAACGCAAAGATGCGCTGTTATCGGATGAGGTCCGTGATGTGTGGTATGAGCTAAGCCAAGGAGTGATGGACATTGTAGTAAAACTTTTTGTACTCGCTCAGCTCCGTGCGCTAGCTTTAGGCAATGAGCGTATTACCGCTGGTTTATTGCGGCAAGTGTATCAAGATGAGTTAAAGCCTGTGCACCCCATGCTAGAGGCATTACGCTCGGGTATCCCAGAACGCATTGCTCGTTATTCTGATCTAGTCGTTCCCGAGATTGATAAACGGTTAATCCAACTTCAGCTAGATATCGCAGCGATACAAGAACAAACACCAGAAGAAAAAGCCCTTCAAGAGTTAGATACCGAAGATCAGCGTCATTTATATCTGATGCTGAAAGAGGATTACGATTCAAGCCTGTTAATTCCCACTATTAAAAAAGCGTTTAGCCAGAATCCAACGATGACAAGACAAAAGTTACTGCCTCTTGTTTTGCAGTGGTTGATGGAAGGCGAAACGGTAGTGTCAGAACTAGAAAAGCCCTCCAAGAGTAAAAAGGTTTCGGCTATAAAGGTAGTCAAGCCCAGCGACTGGGATAGCTTGCCTGATACGGATTTACGTTATATCTATTCACAACGCCAACCTGAAAAAACCATGCATGAACGGTTAAAAGGGAAAGGGGTAATAGTGGATATGGCGAGCTTATTTAAACAAGCAGGTTAGCCATGAGAAACTTTCCTGTTCCGTACTCGAATGAGCTGATTTATAGCACTATTGCACGGGCAGGCGTTTATCAAGGGATTGTTAGTCCTAAGCAGCTGTTGGATGAGGTGTATGGCAACCGCAAGGTGGTCGCTACCTTAGGTCTGCCCTCGCATTTAGGTGTGATAGCAAGACATCTACATCAAACAGGACGTTACGCTGTTCAGCAGCTTATTTATGAGCATACCTTATTCCCTTTATATGCTCCGTTTGTAGGCAAGGAGCGCCGAGACGAAGCTATTCGGTTAATGGAGTACCAAGCGCAAGGTGCGGTGCATTTAATGCTAGGAGTCGCTGCTTCTAGAGTTAAGAGCGATAACCGCTTTAGATACTGCCCTGATTGCGTTGCTCTTCAGCTAAATAGGTATGGGGAAGCCTTTTGGCAACGAGATTGGTATTTGCCCGCTTTGCCATATTGTCCAAAACACGGTGCTTTAGTCTTCTTTGATAGAGCTGTAGATGATCACCGACATCAATTTTGGGCTTTGGGTCATACTGAGCTGCTTTCAGACTACCCCAAAGACTCCCTATCTCAATTAACAGCACTAGCTGCTTATATAGCCCCTCTGTTAGAGGGGGAACCGCAGAATTCGGAAAAAATCGTACGCTAAGCTAACGGTGTTCTCGTGACAGCTCTTTGACTAGGCTTTCTAAGGCCATTCTGATAGCCCTGACTTCCTGAAAAGCCATGGCTAAAATTTGTGCGGCTAAAAGGGATAACCGATGGTAAAGTAAGTTATCCCTGTCGAGATACTGAAAAGCGTTATCCTCGTTTTTCCCAAAACTGTTTTGCCAGTTCGCTCAGAGCGCTAGTTAACTGAGCGACAGATTTCGCACTTTGCAAATTATTCTGCCCGGTCTGTACATTGGTATCAGCAGCATCGCGTATATTGATAATACTGCGGTTTATGTCTTCACTTACTGCTCCCTGCTGCTCGACCGCAGTCGCTATTTGCGCGTTCATGTCGGTAATTTCGTTAACGCGTTGGCCAATTCCATCAAGAGCTGTAGCTGCTTCCTCTGCGTGAGCTACACTCGTGTGCGCTTGCCGACTACTTTGCTCCATGACTGTAACAGCGGATTGCGCTCGCTCTTGTAGAGCGCTGATCATGCTTTGAATATCCGTTGTCGATTGCTGTGTGCGAGCAGCAAGACTGCGAACCTCATCGGCGACAACAGCAAAACCACGCCCCTGCTCACCAGCACGCGCGGCCTCAATTGCTGCGTTGAGTGCCAACAAATTCGTTTGCTCGGCGATCCCTCGTATAACGTCAAGAACTTTTGATATCTCGTTACTTTGACCTTCAAGCTCATGAATAACCTGAGTGGCTTGCCTAATTTCACCTTCAAGGGCAGTGATTGACTGGCTTGTGTGGGCTACCAGACGCTGGCCAGATGCCGTCTCAGTGTCTGCTCTTCCGGCCGCATCTGCAGCATGCTGTGCATTGCTCGCAACCTCTTGAATGCTTGCCACCATTTGGTTTACTGCCGTTGCTATTTGATCTGTCTCTGCCTGCTGCTCAACTGTAAGTACATTGCTTGACTCAATATCCTTTAGTAGGCCTCGGGTGTGTTCGCTAAGCCGATTTGATGCATCACCTATGCGACCTACTATGGCGCCTGTTTCAGCTTGCATCATTCGTAAAGCAAACTCTATTTGGCCAAACTCATCGGTGCGCCCAGTGTAGAGGGATTGACTTAATGGGTTATTGGAAATATTCCTGGCTCTTTCAACCAGTCTTCCAAGAGGAGAGAGAATAGCCAAAACACTAACAGAGCTTAAGCTTCCTGACATTAAAGTGGCTAACAATAAGCTGCTTATTGATGTATCAGTAAGCATGCCGGCAGCCATTGCGCTTGATATAATACTACCCCATATGAGCAAGAGTATTTTCACGGAAAAGCTAGCAGCCAATTTCGGCCTCGCGGCCTTCCCGCTTCTCAATTGAGCATATAATTTTTCCGCAGCCAAAACCTGCTCAGGTTCAGGCTTGGTCCTTACAGACTGGTATTCAACAATCGAACCATTCTTAGCTATTGGCGTTACATAAGCACTTACCCAATAGTGGTCGCCATTTTTACAGCGATTTTTTACTAGCCCCATCCATGAGCGGCCAGATTTTAATGTACTCCACATATGCTCAAATGCAGCAGGCGGCATATCTGGGTGTCTTACGATGTTGTGAGGCTGGCCTAATAGTTCTTCCTCAGTGAAACCACTGATTTTAATGAAGTCAGGATTAACGTACGTGATATGGCTTTGAGGGGAGGTAGTCGAAAGAATATTGGCATCTTTTGGGGCACTGTTGCAAATAGTCGGTGGTGATAAACTTATCATCCCCTTTTGCTGATGGAGCTGCACATGAACCCATTCAAAGGCCGGCATTTTCAGCGTGACATCATTCTGTGGGCCGTACGCTGGTACTGCAAATACGGCATCAGTTACCGTGAGCTGCAGGAGATGCTGGCTGAACGCGGAGTGAATGTCGATCACTCCACGATTTACCGCTGGGTTCAGCGTTATGCGCCTGAAATGGAAAAACGGCTGCGCTGGTACTGGCGTAACCCTTCCGATCTTTGCCCGTGGCACATGGATGAAACCTACGTGAAGGTCAATGGCCGCTGGGCGTATCTGTACCGGGCCGTCGACAGCCGGGGCCGCACTGTCGATTTTTATCTCTCCTCCCGTCGTAACAGCAAAGCTGCATACCGGTTTCTGGGTAAAATCCTCAACAACGTGAAGAAGTGGCAGATCCCACGATTCATCAACACGGATAAAGCGCCCGCCTATGGTCGCGCGCTTGCTCTGCTCAAACGCGAAGGCCGGTGCCCGTCTGACGTTGAACACCGACAGATTAAGTACCGGAACAACGTGATTGAATGCGATCATGGCAAACTGAAACGGATAATCGGCGCCACGCTGGGATTTAAATCCATGAAGACGGCTTACGCCACCATCAAAGGTATTGAGGTGATGCGTGCACTACGCAAAGGCCAGGCCTCAGCATTTTATTATGGTGATCCCCTGGGCGAAATGCGCCTGGTAAGCAGAGTTTTTGAAATGTAAGGCCTTTGAATAAGACAAAAGGCTGCCTCATCGCTAACTTTGCAACAGTGCCTAAAATAAGCCTTATATCCAAGCATAAAACAAGGTTGTCTAGACTTCTTTTAACAGTAAAGTTATCATAAAACTGAATTTTATTTTTTAGGTAAGTTTATGCATTCTATCCGCATTCGTTAAGACACAACTATTTGCATAGTGACACTATTTTATAATGGTGGGCTTTTGTTGTGTCTTTAAGAATATATGCGGATATATAAAGTAAAAGTATGCTTAATTTATAAGTATGCTTTTAGTGCATAGTTTCCAGTTATAACTTAATTGACTAGCTATTTGTCCACCCTGTGGATGAATAGCTTTTTTTTTGGGAGGACACTGTGATGCTAGCTTTTGTTTTCACCTAAATCCTGTTTGCTGCATAAAAAATTTCAAGAGCTAAACAGGAGTAAATAAAAATGAGTTTAATTATTAAAGCGAGAAACATACGCTTGGATTATGCTGGGCGTGATGTTTTGGATATTGATGAATTGGAAATTCACTCTTATGACCGTATTGGTCTTGTGGGTGATAACGGAGCAGGAAAGAGTAGTTTACTCAAAGTACTTAATGGCGAAATTGTTTTAGCCGAAGCGACATTACAGCGTTTTGGTGATTTTGCACATATCAGCCAACTGGGCGGAATCGAAATAGAAACGGTCGAAGACCGGGCAATGTTATCTCGCCTTGGTGTTTCCAATGTACAAAACGACACAATGAGTGGCGGAGAGGAAACTCGTGCAAAAATTGCTGCCGCATTTTCCCAACAAGTACATGGCATTCTAGCGGATGAACCAACCAGCCACCTTGATCTCAATGGAATAGATCTACTTATTGGTCAACTTAAAGCATTTGATGGAGCATTACTTGTTATCAGTCATGACCGATATTTTCTTGATATGGTTGTAGACAAGATATGGGAGTTAAAAGACGGTAAAATTACGGAATATTGGGGTGGTTACTCGGATTACTTGCGTCAAAAAGAAGAAGAGCGACAACACCAAGCCGTAGAATATGAGCTGATGATGAAGGAACGGGAGCGATTAGAATCTGCTGTGCAAGAAAAACGCCAGCAAGCTAATCGATTAGACAATAAGAAAAAAGGAGAAAAATCCAAAAACTCTACCGAAAGTGCTGGACGACTTGGGCATGCAAAAATGACTGGCACCAAGCAAAGAAAACTGTATCAGGCAGCTAAGAGTATGGAAAAGCGTTTGGCTGCATTAGAAGATATTCAAGCACCAGAGCATTTGCGTTCTATTCGTTTTCGTCAAAGTTCAGCCCTAGAACTGCACAATAAGTTCCCGATTACGGCAGATGGTCTGAGCTTAAAATTTGGTAGCCGTACTATCTTTGATGACGCTAACTTTATAATACCGCTTGGCGCTAAAGTCGCTATAACTGGATCGAATGGAACAGGGAAAACGTCCTTGTTAAAAATGATATCAGAACGTGCTGATGGATTAACCATATCTCCAAAAGCTGAAATTGGCTACTTTACACAAACAGGATATAAATTTAACACGCATAAATCTGTGCTCTCCTTTATGCAGGAAGAGTGCGAGTACACAGTTGCGGAAATTCGTGCAGTATTGGCTTCAATGGGGATCGGAGCGAATGATATTCAAAAAAACTTATCCGACTTATCGGGAGGTGAAATCATCAAACTGCTTTTATCCAAAATGCTTTTAGGAAAATATAATATTTTGCTTATGGATGAACCAGGAAACTATCTTGACCTAAAAAGTATTGCCGCATTAGAAACAATGATGAAGTCCTATGCAGGAACTATTATCTTCGTATCTCATGACAAGCAATTGGTCGATAATATTGCTGACATTATCTACGAGATCAAAGACCACAAAATCATCAAGACTTTTGAGAGAGATTGTTAATGATAGCCAATCTAATCCGAACATTAATTATTGAACTCTTTAAAGGAAATTAAAAATGACAATTCAAGATATTCAATCACTTGCTGAAGCACACGGCTTGTTGCTTACGGACAAAATGAATTTCAATGAAATGGGCATTGATTTTAAGGTCGTTTTTGCTCTTGATACAAAGGGGCAACAATGGTTGCTGCGTATTCCTCGTCGTGATGGCATGAGGGAACAAATCAAGAAAGAAAAACGCATTTTAGAATTGGTAAAAAAACATCTTTCTGTAGAGGTTCCTGATTGGAGAATTTCATCTACAGAATTAGTGGCTTATCCCATACTTAAAGATAATCCTGTTTTAAATTTGGATGCTGAAACCTATGAAATAATTTGGAATATGGACAAAGATAGCCCGAAATACATAACATCTTTGGCAAAAACCTTATTTGAAATCCATAGTATTCCTGAAAAAGAAGTTCGGGAAAATGATTTGAAAATTATGAAACCTTCAGATTTAAGACCTGAAATAGCAAACAATTTGCAGTTAGTAAAATCTGAAATTGGTATAAGTGAGCAATTGGAAACCCGCTACAGAAAATGGTTGGATAATGATGTTCTATGGGCAGATTTCACCCAATTTATACATGGCGATTTATATGCTGGGCATGTACTAGCTTCAAAGGATGGAGCTGTTTCAGGCGTTATTGATTGGTCAACAGCCCATATAGATGACCCAGCGATTGATTTTGCTGGGCATGTAACTTTGTTTGGAGAAGAAAGCCTCAAAACTCTAATCATCGAGTATGAAAAACTAGGGGGTAAAGTTTGGAATAAACTATATGAACAGACTTTAGAAAGAGCAGCGGCCTCTCCTTTGATGTATGGTTTATTTGCCTTAGAAACTCAAAATGAAAGCCTTATCGTTGGAGCAAAAGCTCAGTTGGGAGTTATATAATTTAAAAATATGATTGCTGAGAACTGCCTTGTTTTGAAACTTGGTTGGCTTTAATTAGTTTTTAGTATTCTTTATAGAAAATGCCTCGATCAAGGGGCATTTCTAACAATCATTTAACATAAAATTTCTTATGTGAAGTAACCTGAATGCAGCGGTGCCCCATTGGGGGCGCGTTGAGATAAGCCTCTTTTAGATAACTTTAGCAACTCGATAGACAGTTGCAACTCCACAATTCACTGCTTTGGCAATTTCTTCCTTAGTCATATTGCCAACTACTAGCAATTCTTTTATTCGTTTATGTTTAGCCTCATTTGCCTTCTTGCCTGTTGGTTTGTAACCCGAACGTGCCAGGCCCTGCTTAATACGTTCTATACGTTTCTCATTGTCTAGGCGGGCCATTGTTGCCAGAAGATCAATCAACATATTGTTGATGAGTTCCAAGATTGAATGAGTAATGCTGTCACTGGTTTGAAGGCACTGTTGCAAATAGTCGGTGGTGATAAACTTATCATCCCCTTTTGCTGATGGAGCTGCACATGAACCCATTCAAAGGCCGGCATTTTCAGCGTGACATCATTCTGTGGGCCGTACGCTGGTACTGCAAATACGGCATCAGTTACCGTGAGCTGCAGGAGATGCTGGCTGAACGCGGAGTGAATGTCGATCACTCCACGATTTACCGCTGGGTTCAGCGTTATGCGCCTGAAATGGAAAAACGGCTGCGCTGGTACTGGCGTAACCCTTCCGATCTTTGCCCGTGGCACATGGATGAAACCTACGTGAAGGTCAATGGCCGCTGGGCGTATCTGTACCGGGCCGTCGACAGCCGGGGCCGCACTGTCGATTTTTATCTCTCCTCCCGTCGTAACAGCAAAGCTGCATACCGGTTTCTGGGTAAAATCCTCAACAACGTGAAGAAGTGGCAGATCCCACGATTCATCAACACGGATAAAGCGCCCGCCTATGGTCGCGCGCTTGCTCTGCTCAAACGCGAAGGCCGGTGCCCGTCTGACGTTGAACACCGACAGATTAAGTACCGGAACAACGTGATTGAATGCGATCATGGCAAACTGAAACGGATAATCGGCGCCACGCTGGGATTTAAATCCATGAAGACGGCTTACGCCACCATCAAAGGTATTGAGGTGATGCGTGCACTACGCAAAGGCCAGGCCTCAGCATTTTATTATGGTGATCCCCTGGGCGAAATGCGCCTGGTAAGCAGAGTTTTTGAAATGTAAGGCCTTTGAATAAGACAAAAGGCTGCCTCATCGCTAACTTTGCAACAGTGCCAATTTATGAGTAAAGGATTATGTCCACGATAAGCACCTGGGTCGATTCCTGGGAGGCGGCCATGAGGGTAGGGAAGCGCCGTCCCGTCAAGTCAGCGTAATGCTCTGCCAGTGTTACAACCAATTAACCAATTCTGATTAGAAAAACTCATCGAGCATCAAATGAAACTGCAATTTATTCATATCAGGATTATCAATACCATATTTTTGAAAAAGCCGTTTCTGTAATGAAGGAGAAAACTCACCGAGGCAGTTCCATAGGATGGCAAGATCCTGGTATCGGTCTGCGATTCCGACTCGTCCAACATCAATACAACCTATTAATTTCCCCTCGTCAAAAATAAGGTTATCAAGTGAGAAATCACCATGAGTGACGACTGAATCCGGTGAGAATGGCAAAAGCTTATGCATTTCTTTCCAGACTTGTTCAACAGGCCAGCCATTACGCTCGTCATCAAAATCACTCGCATCAACCAAACCGTTATTCATTCGTGATTGCGCCTGAGCGAGACGAAATACGCGATCGCTGTTAAAAGGACAATTACAAACAGGAATCGAATGCAACCGGCGCAGGAACACTGCCAGCGCATCAACAATATTTTCACCTGAATCAGGATATTCTTCTAATACCTGGAATGCTGTTTTCCCGGGGATCGCAGTGGTGAGTAACCATGCATCATCAGGAGTACGGATAAAATGCTTGATGGTCGGAAGAGGCATAAATTCCGTCAGCCAGTTTAGTCTGACCATCTCATCTGTAACATCATTGGCAACGCTACCTTTGCCATGTTTCAGAAACAACTCTGGCGCATCGGGCTTCCCATACAATCGATAGATTGTCGCACCTGATTGCCCGACATTATCGCGAGCCCATTTATACCCATATAAATCAGCATCCATGTTGGAATTTAATCGCGGCCTCGAGCAAGACGTTTCCCGTTGAATATGGCTCATAACACCCCTTGTATTACTGTTTATGTAAGCAGACAGTTTTATTGTTCATGATGATATATTTTTATCTTGTGCAATGTAACATCAGAGGGCACTGTTGCAAATAGTCGGTGGTGATAAACTTATCATCCCCTTTTGCTGATGGAGCTGCACATGAACCCATTCAAAGGCCGGCATTTTCAGCGTGACATCATTCTGTGGGCCGTACGCTGGTACTGCAAATACGGCATCAGTTACCGTGAGCTGCAGGAGATGCTGGCTGAACGCGGAGTGAATGTCGATCACTCCACGATTTACCGCTGGGTTCAGCGTTATGCGCCTGAAATGGAAAAACGGCTGCGCTGGTACTGGCGTAACCCTTCCGATCTTTGCCCGTGGCACATGGATGAAACCTACGTGAAGGTCAATGGCCGCTGGGCGTATCTGTACCGGGCCGTCGACAGCCGGGGCCGCACTGTCGATTTTTATCTCTCCTCCCGTCGTAACAGCAAAGCTGCATACCGGTTTCTGGGTAAAATCCTCAACAACGTGAAGAAGTGGCAGATCCCGCGATTCATCAACACGGATAAAGCGCCCGCCTATGGTCGCGCGCTTGCTCTGCTCAAACGCG
Organism: Providencia rettgeri; assembly: GCF_013255915.1. Classification (GTDB taxonomy): domain Bacteria; phylum Pseudomonadota; class Gammaproteobacteria; order Enterobacterales; family Enterobacteriaceae; genus Providencia; species Providencia hangzhouensis. The sequence goes on from NZ_CP053897.1 coordinate 26,920, forward strand.
AAGGCCGGTGCCCGTCTGACGTTGAACACCGACAGATTAAGTACCGGAACAACGTGATTGAATGCGATCATGGCAAACTGAAACGGATAATCGGCGCCACGCTGGGATTTAAATCCATGAAGACGGCTTACGCCACCATCAAAGGTATTGAGGTGATGCGTGCACTACGCAAAGGCCAGGCCTCAGCATTTTATTATGGTGATCCCCTGGGCGAAATGCGCCTGGTAAGCAGAGTTTTTGAAATGTAAGGCCTTTGAATAAGACAAAAGGCTGCCTCATCGCTAACTTTGCAACAGTGCCCGCCGATGCGCTCAAGCCGTGGATTGCGCGGCGTGAACGCTGGCCGTCCTTTCTGATCCGGCGCGATCCGCGCGACATCAGCCGTATCTGGGTCCTGGAACCGGAGGGACAGCATTACCTGGAAATTCCCTACCGTACCTTGTCGCATCCGGCTGTCACCCTCTGGGAACAACGGCAGGCGCTGGCGAAACTGCGGCAGCAAGGGCGCGAACAGGTGGATGAGTCGGCGCTGTTCCGCATGATCGGCCAGATGCGTGAGATTGTGACCAGCGCGCAGAAGGCCACACGCAAGGCGCGGCGTGACGCGGATCGCCGCCAGCACCTCAAGACATCAGCTCGGCCGGACAAGCCCGTTCCGCCGGATACGGATATTGCCGACCCGCAGGCAGACAACTTGCCACCCGCCAAACCGTTCGACCAGATTGAGGAGTGGTAGCCGTGGACGAATATCCCATCATCGACCTGTCCCACCTGCTGCCGGCGGCCCAGGGCTTGGCCCGTCTTCCGGCGGACGAGCGCATCCAGCGCCTTCGCGCCGACCGCTGGATCGGCTATCCGCGCGCAGTCGAGGCGCTGAACCGGCTGGAAGCCCTTTATGCGTGGCCAAACAAGCAACGCATGCCCAACCTGCTGCTGGTTGGCCCGACCAACAATGGCAAGTCGATGATCGTCGAGAAGTTCCGCCGCACCCACCCGGCCAGCTCCGACGCCGACCAGGAGCACATCCCGGTGTTGGTCGTGCAGATGCCGTCCGAGCCGTCCGTGATCCGCTTCTACGTCGCGCTGCTCGCCGCGATGGGCGCGCCGCTGCGCCCACGCCCACGGTTGCCGGAAATGGAGCAACTGGCTCTGGCACTGCTGCGCAAGGTCGGCGTGCGCATGCTGGTGATCGACGAGCTGCACAACGTGCTGGCCGGCAACAGCGTCAACCGCCGGGAATTCCTCAACCTGCTGCGCTTCCTCGGCAACGAACTGCGCATCCCGTTGGTTGGGGTAGGCACGCGCGACGCCTACCTAGCCATCCGCTCCGATGACCAGTTGGAAAATCGCTTCGAGCCGATGATGCTGCCGGTATGGGAGGCCAACGACGATTGCTGCTCACTGCTGGCCAGCTTCGCCGCTTCGCTCCCGCTGCGCCGGCCTTCCCCAATTGCCACGCTGGACATGGCTCGCTACCTGCTCACACGCAGCGAGGGCACCATAGGGGAACTGGCGCACTTGCTGATGGCGGCGGCCATCGTCGCCGTGGAGAGCGGCGAGGAAGCGATCAACCATCGCACACTCAGCATGGCCTGTTGAGTTGCATCTAAAATTGACCCACTGGGGGTGCGGACGATTTCTTGGACGGTTTATACGGACATCAATCCGACCGCATGACGATACTCGATGGGACTACGCCCGCCAAGCGACACTTTGATGCGGCGCTCGTTGTACCAGTGGATATAGGCATCGATTCGCGTCATGAGGTCTTTCAGCGTCACGTGCTGCCAATTCCTCGGGTAGATTAGTTCGGTCTTCAATCGTCCGAAAAAGCCCTCGCATGCAGCATTGTCTGGCGAGCAGCCCTTTTTGGACATCGACCGCGTTAATTGGGCATTTTCAGTGCGGCGGATCCACGCAGGCCAGCGATAATGCGAGCCCCTGTCCGAATGGATAACCGGATGCTCACCGGGTCGCAGTGTCCGTACCGCGTGATCCAGCATGGTATTGACCAGGTTCGCATCCGGGCTGGTGCCGATATTCCAGGCCACCACCAGCCCATCGAAGCAATCGACGATCGGCGAGACGTAGACCTTCCCTGCCGGAATGTGTATTTCCGTCAGATCGGTCAACCATTTCGTATTCGGCGCCGACGCGTGAAAGTCGCGATTCAGCAGATTCGGGACCGCTGGTGTCGGGTCGCCAGCATACGCCGAGAAGCGCCGGCGGCGCGGTGTTCTCACGACCAGACGCTCTTGCGCCATCAAGCGACGCACGACCTTCTCGGACACACGCATGCCACCAAGGCGCAAGGCACTATCAATGCGTCGATAGCCATAGCAGCGGTAGTTGTCCTCGAAGATAGTCCGAATGACCTCACGCACCTGCGTGTACTTGTCGGGCCGCGTCTGCCGCAGGCGTTGATAGAAGTATGTGCTGCGCGCCAGCTTCAGGCCGCACAACAGATTGGCTAATGGAAACGTGACTCTGAGGGCATCAACCACCTTCGTTTTTTCTCGGCTTGTCAGTTCGAGGGGGTTGATGCCCATGTCTTTTTTTATCAATTCACTCGCCTTCTCCAGAATTGCATTCTCCATGCGAAGCCGCTGGTTCTGGCTCTCCAGTTCGGCCAGTTCCCTGAGTAGTGCCTCATGCCGCTGCTCGAGCGAGGTGTCACCTTTCTTCTTTGTCATGGGTTTTAGGGGCACTTTGCCAAGTAATCGATGCTGCCAGTTATACAACGTTGGTCGCGATACACCGACAGTGTCGGCCACATCCTTTGCCGAACCTACGCGCAGGTTCAGTGCAATGACGGCTTGCTGCTTCTCGAGGCGAGAGCGGGCGACTGTGGGAGCGCTGCTGCCGACGACCGTCCTAGCGAATTCAGGGCGTAAATCACGGATCCAGGCACGCAAGGCCTCGCGGCTTGGGTAGCCCAGGCTTCGGATTGTGTGACTCAGGCAGTAGCCTTGTTCGATATAGTGATCTACTGCCCGTTGCTTTTGCTCATCGGTGTACTGCCGTTTTATCCGTTGATAGCCTCGGCGAAGATCCTGATTCCGTTCGAATTCTGCCAACCAGGCCTTCAGCGAGTTCTTGGTGGGGTATCCCAGCTGCCGTAGTGTGGCGCTCATCCGGCGCCCAAGCTTCAGGTACAACCTCACGGCTCGAAGGCGATCTTCATACGAATACATGAACTACTCCTAAAGTAGTCCAAGATTTTGTCCGCACCCCAACTTAGGGTAAAGATTTGCGTCGAAATTTGACCCACGTATGACACTGTTTCCCGTCTGGATATGGCGGGAGAAATCAAGGAGTGATAAACGTGGCGATATTGAGCGCAATTCGACGCTGGCATTTTCGCGATGGTGCGTCGATTCGGGAAATAGCCCGACGAAGCGGCCTGTCCAGGAACACCGTTCGCAAGTATTTGCAAAGCAAGGTGGTTGAACCGCAGTACCCAGCGCGAGACAGCGTTGGCAAGTTAAGTCCTTTTGAGCCCAAGTTAAGGCAGTGGCTCTCCACCGAGCACAAAAAGACAAAGAAGCTGCGCAGAAACCTGCGCAGCATGTACCGGGATTTGGTCGCTTTGGGCTTTACCGGGTCTTATGACCGAGTGTGTGCCTTTGCCCGACAGTGGAAAGATTCCGAACAGTTCAAGGCGCAAACCTCGGGCAAGGGTTGTTTCATCCCCTTGCGCTTTGCTTGTGGCGAAGCCTTCCAATTCGATTGGAGTGAGGACTTTGCCCGCATAGCGGGCAAACAGGTCAAACTTCAGATTGCCCAGTTTAAGTTGGCCCACAGCCGGGCCTTTGTGCTTCGGGCTTACTACCAGCAAAAACATGAAATGCTGTTTGATGCCCACTGGCATGCCTTTCAAATCTTCGGTGGCATTCCCAAGCGCGGCATCTACGACAACATGAAGACCGCTGTGGATTCGGTGGGGCGTGGCAAAGAGCGCAGGGTCAATCAGCGGTTCACTGCCATGGTCAGCCACTACCTGTTTGATGCGCAGTTCTGTAATCCAGCATCGGGTTGGGAGAAAGGCCAGATTGAGAAGAACGTGCAGGATTCCCGCCAACGCCTGTGGCAAGGGGCACCAGACTTTCAAAGCCTTGCTGATTTGAATGTGTGGCTTGAGCATCGCTGCAAAGCGCTGTGGTCTGAGCTGCGCCACCCCGAATTGGACCAAACCGTGCAAGAGGCCTTTGCCGATGAACAAGGCGAGTTGATGGCGCTACCCAATGCCTTTGATGCATTCGTGGAGCAAACCAAGCGAGTCACTTCAACCTGCCTTGTTCACCACGAGGGCAATCGCTACAGCGTTCCTGCCAGTTACGCCAACAGGGCCATCAGCCTTCGGATTTATGCAGACAAGCTGGTGATGGCTGCCGAAGGCCAACACATTGCCGAGCATCCAAGATTGTTTGGCAGTGGCCACGCTCGGCGTGGCCACACACAATACGACTGGCACCATTACTTGTCTGTGCTTCAGAAGAAACCTGGGGCGTTGCGCAATGGTGCGCCATTTGCTGAATTGCCACCCGCGTTCAAGAAGCTTCAATCCATCTTGCTGCAACGCCCCGGCGGTGACCGTGACATGGTGGAAATTCTGGCCCTTGTATTGCACCACGATGAAGGTGCGGTACTCAGTGCTGTGGAATTGGCATTGGAGTGTGGCAAGCCATCGAAGGAGCATGTGCTTAATCTGTTGGGACGTTTGACCGAAGAACCTCCACCCAAACCGATTCCAATTCCCAAGGGGTTAAGGCTGACATTGGAACCACAGGCCAACGTGAACCGCTATGACAGTTTAAGGAGAGCCCATGATGCAGCATGAAGGCCATGTGAGAATCCTCAAATCCTTGAAACTCTTTGGCATGGCACACGCCATTGAGGAGTTGGGCAATCAGAATTCACCAGCATTTAATCAAGCCTTGCCCATGCTGGACAGCTTGATTAAAGCTGAAGTGGCAGAGCGTGAAGTACGTTCGGTGAACTATCAATTGCGGGTGGCCAAGTTCCCCGTGTATCGGGACTTGGTGGGCTTTGACTTCAGTCAAAGCCTGGTTAATGAGGCCACGGTCAAACAATTGCACCGGTGCGACTTCATGGAACAAGCCCAGAACGTGGTGCTGATTGGTGGGCCAGGCACAGGCAAGACTCACCTGGCCACAGCCATTGGTACACAAGCAGTGATGCACTTGAACCGACGGGTGCGTTTCTTCTCCACCGTGGATTTGGTCAATGCACTGGAGCAAGAGAAATCATCTGGGCGTCAGGGACAAATCGCAAACCGTCTGTTGTATGCCGATTTGGTGATTCTGGATGAGCTGGGATATTTGCCTTTTAGCCAAACCGGTGGGGCACTGCTGTTTCACCTGCTCTCAAAGCTGTACGAAAAAACCAGCGTGATACTGACCACCAACTTGAGCTTCTCGGAATGGAGCCGAGTGTTTGGCGATGAAAAGATGACAACAGCGTTGTTGGACCGACTAACCCACCACTGCCACATCCTGGAAACCGGCAATGAAAGTTACCGCTTCAAACACAGTTCAACTCAGAATAAGCAGGAGGAAAAACAGACCCGCAAACTGAAAATCGAGACATAATTCTGACAACAAGGGGTGGGTCAAAATTCAATGCAAATCCCGGGTCAAATTTGGGTGCAAATCAACAGCGTGGGTTTGATCACGTGTCGAAACCCTGGCGTACCCCACCAACATGCTGTTCTCCTCTCAAAACACTTAGAAACGTAGATCGGTGAGAGATCGGAAGCGAGAGGCAGTTTTGAGAGACCTTCAACCTTCGGCAGACTGTCGGCTTTGGTATCTCTCATAAACGGATGTTTTTGAGAGAACTATCTTCGGCCTTCACACGCACGAAAGGCGGCGAAGCTCCGCCGTTAATCCGTCCGCCGGAGATCTCGCCCAGGCAGGCTGAAGGCCGAGCAAGCCTGACAGGCCCGAAAAGCCCGGCACGGGCGTCGGCGGCGATGACGGCGGCGGCATTATCCAGGGTTGATGATGGAAGTGGAGGATATCGACAACCTCTCGCGCAACCAAGACATCGCGGTCGGACTGCAAGTGATCTTGAAGCCACGGGCCCGTCCCACCCCGACATGGACCTCGATGCCCGAACGGACGTTAGATTTCGAGTTCTAGGCGTTCTGCGATGAAGGTTGGATCCCAGCCGGGATTGAAAGTGTCGACGTGGGTGAATCCGAGCCGCTCGTATAGGCCACGCAGGTTCGGGTGGCAGTCGAGCCGCAGCTTGGCGCACCCCTGCGTTCGCGCGGCATGGCGGCAAGCCTCGATCAGCGCGGAGCTGACACCCCGGCCCGCATGTGTCCGTCGCACCGCGAGCTTGTGCAGATATGCGGCCTCCCCCTTGAGGGCGTCGGGCCAGAACTCGGGATCCTCGGCCGACAAGGTGCAACAGCCGACGATGCCGTCGCTGCAACTCGCGACTAGGAGCTCGGATCTCAGGACGAAGGTCTCCGCGAATGTCCGGTCGATCCGCGCGACGTCCCAGGCGGGCGTTCCCTTGGCGGACATCCACGCCGCAGCGTCGTGCATCAGCCGCACAACCTCGTCGATATCACCCGAGCAGGCGACCCGAACGTTCGGAGGCTCCTCGCTGTCCATTCGCTCCCCTGGCGCGGTATGAACCGCCGCCTCATAGTGCAGTTTGATCCTGACGAGCCCAGCATGTCTGCGCCCACCTTCGCGGAACCTGACCAGGGTCCGCTAGCGGGCGGCCGGAAGGTGAATGCTAGGCATGATCTAACCCTCGGTCTCTGGCGTCGCGACTGCGAAATTTCGCGAGGGTTTCCGAGAAGGTGATTGCGCTTCGCAGATCTCCAGGCGCGTGGGTGCGGACGTAGTCAGCGCCATTGCCGATCGCGTGAAGTTCCGCCGCAAGGCTCGCTGGACCCAGATCCTTTACAGGAAGGCCAACGGTGGCGCCCAAGAAGGATTTCCGCGACACCGAGACCAATAGCGGAAGCCCCAACGCCGACTTCAGCTTTTGAAGGTTCGACAGCACGTGCAGCGATGTTTCCGGTGCGGGGCTCAAGAAAAATCCCATCCCCGGATCGAGGATGAGCCGGTCGGCAGCGACCCCGCTCCGTCGCAAGGCGGAAACCCGCGCCTCGAAGAACCGCACAATCTCGTCGAGCGCGTCTTCGGGTCGAAGGTGACCGGTGCGGGTGGCGATGCCATCCCGCTGCGCTGAGTGCATAACCACCAGCCTGCAGTCCGCCTCAGCAATATCGGGATAGAGCGCAGGGTCAGGAAATCCTTGGATATCGTTCAGGTAGCCCACGCCGCGCTTGAGCGCATAGCGCTGGGTTTCCGGTTGGAAGCTGTCGATTGAAACACGGTGCATCTGATCGGACAGGGCGTCTAAGAGCGGCGCAATACGTCTGATCTCATCGGCCGGCGATACAGGCCTCGCGTCCGGATGGCTGGCGGCCGGTCCGACATCCACGACGTCTGATCCGACTCGCAGCATTTCGATCGCCGCGGTGACAGCGCCGGCGGGGTCTAGCCGCCGGCTCTCATCGAAGAAGGAGTCCTCGGTGAGATTCAGAATGCCGAACACCGTCACCATGGCGTCGGCCTCCGCAGCGACTTCCACGATGGGGATCGGGCGAGCAAAAAGGCAGCAATTATGAGCCCCATACCTACAAAGCCCCACGCATCAAGCTTTTGCCCATGAAGCAACCAGGCAATGGCTGTAATTATGACGACGCCGAGTCCCGACCAGACTGCATAAGCAACACCGACAGGGATGGATTTCAGAACCAGAGAAAGAAAATAAAATGCGATGCCATAACCGATTATGACAACGGCGGAAGGGGCAAGCTTAGTAAAGCCCTCGGTGCGGCGGACATTATCCGCGAACAGGCTGAACAGCACGGCATTGCGCGGGTAACGGATGTCTGGCTGGAAGTCGGCGCACTGGCGGATGTTGAGGAGAGTGCACTGCATTTCTGTTTTGATATCGCCTGCCGTGATACCGTGGCGCAGGGCTGCACACTGCATATTGATGTTATCCCGGCACAGGCATGGTGCTGGGATTGCAGCCGTGAGGCCGAAATCATGCAGCACGCCGGATGCTGTCCGCACTGCGGCAGTGAACGGCTGCGCATCAGTGAAGGTGATGATTTGCGGGTAAAAAGCCTGGAAGGTGAGTGAGTTTTACGCCGCCGCCGTATTCAGCAGCCAGCGGGCGAATTGCTGCATGGCCGGGGTTTCCGTACGGGACTGTAACCGCGTCAGCCAGTAGCCGCCGAGGGTGATTTCTGCGGCAAACGGCTGTACCAGTGCGCCTGACTGTAACAGGCGGCTGAACATACATACCGGTGCGATCGCTACCCCGGCACCCAGTTGTGCCGCCTCGGCCATGGCCAGTGAGGTATCGAACACCATTACCGGCTGTGACGGGGAAGGCGGTGTGCCGCCCGCACAATCCAGCCAGCGGCTCCATTCATCCCGGCGGAATGAGCGCAGCAGGGTAAAGCGGTGAACATCATCCGGCTGCTGTAACTGTTCTGCAATGGCCGGTGAGCACAGCGGAGCGTGTGGTGCACTGAAAATCAGTTCCGCATCTGACTCATGCCACGCGCCGTTACCGAAACGGATCGTATAATCATGCCCTTCCGCCGCCGGGTCCACATGATTGTTATGGGTGGAGATATGCAGATCAATATGCGGATGGCTGTCATAGAATCCGGCCAGACGCGGCAGCAGCCAGCCTGCGGCAAATGTTCCCACCGCACCGACTTTCACCCGCTCACGGAACTGCCCGTGAGAAAAACACTCCAGAGTATCCGCAATCCGGTCAAACGCCTCATTGAGCACCGGCAGTAATCCCTCACCTTCATGGGTCAGCACCAGCCCGCGCGAGACGCGGGTAAACAGCACACAGCCGAGTTGTTCTTCCAGCGCCCTGACCTGCTGGCTGACGGCGGCATGGGTGACATTCAGCTCAATCGCCGCGCGGGTAAAACTGAGATGACGGGCGGCGGCCTCAAAGGCGCGCAGCGGGTTAAGGGGGAGATAACGTCTGACCATAATCCACCTGTAAGTTTTTCTTTAGGCTCTTGTTATAAATAACCGTTTGTTCTGTCCGGTGAATCTGACTATACTTGCCGCCGTTACTCACACACGGAAGGTTAATTCTGATGAAAAAATCGTTATCTGCAACACTGATTTCCGCTCTGCTGGCGTTTTCCGCCCCGGGGTTTTCTGCCGCTGATAATGTCGCGGCGGTGGTGGACAGCACCATTAAACCGCTGATGGCACAGCAGGATATTCCCGGGATGGCGGTTGCCGTCTCCGTAAAGGGTAAGCCCTATTATTTCAATTATGGTTTTGCCGATATTCAGGCAAAACAGCCGGTCACTGAAAATACACTATTTGAGCTCGGATCTGTAAGTAAAACTTTCACAGGTGTGCTGGGTGCGGTTTCTGTGGCGAAAAAAGAGATGGCGCTGAATGATCCGGCGGCAAAATACCAGCCGGAGCTGGCTCTGCCGCAGTGGAAGGGGATCACATTGCTGGATCTGGCTACCTATACCGCAGGCGGACTGCCGTTACAGGTGCCGGATGCGGTAAAAAGCCGTGCGGATCTGCTGAATTTCTATCAGCAGTGGCAGCCGTCCCGGAAACCGGGCGATATGCGTCTGTATGCAAACAGCAGTATCGGCCTGTTTGGTGCTCTGACCGCAAACGCGGCGGGGATGCCGTATGAGCAGTTGCTGACTGCACGGATCCTGGCACCGCTGGGGTTATCTCACACCTTTATTACTGTGCCGGAAAGTGCGCAAAGCCAGTATGCGTACGGTTATAAAAACAAAAAACCGGTCCGCGTGTCGCCGGGACAGCTTGATGCGGAATCTTACGGCGTGAAATCCGCCTCAAAAGATATGCTGCGCTGGGCGGAAATGAATATGGAGCCGTCACGGGCCGGTAATGCGGATCTGGAAATGGCAATGTATCTCGCCCAGACCCGCTACTATAAAACCGCCGCGATTAACCAGGGGCTGGGCTGGGAAATGTATGACTGGCCGCAGCAGAAAGATATGATCATTAACGGTGTGACCAACGAGGTCGCATTGCAGCCGCATCCGGTAACAGACAACCAGGTTCAGCCGTATAACCGTGCTTCCTGGGTGCATAAAACGGGCGCAACAACTGGTTTCGGCGCCTATGTCGCCTTTATTCCGGAAAAACAGGTGGCGATTGTGATTCTGGCGAATAAAAACTACCCGAATACCGAAAGAGTCAAAGCTGCACAGGCTATTTTGAGTGCACTGGAATAATTTTTTTCCTGAACAGGCCCCTGCGGATACGCCGGGGCCGTAATTTAAGATTATTCCTTATGCAATAATTTGCTTTATGGGCTGTTTTATGGAGGATGAGAGTATCGGGCACTGACAGCTTCCGGCTGAACCGGATTTCACTGTGTGCTGCGGCAAACTGATGTCAGTCTCAACACACAGAGGAAAATGTTGTCATGGACGTTCTGCGTTTTATCCTCCGCTTACCTTTTATTTTGCTGCGTCTGGCGGCTCGCAGTCTTGTTTATCTCTTTACTCTGCTGGGTTTTCTGCTGCGCCCGTTCACCGGACGGATCCGCTGGGCGGTGCCGGGCTGGGTGACCTTTGCCGGTAATCAGCTTGCCCGGCTGGAGCGGGGGGGCAACCGCTATCCGAAAACCATATCTGCCTTATTATTACTGACTGCTGCGGTGGCAGCGGGCAGTTATTACACCTGGCACTGGTATCAGAACAAACCGAAGCCGGTGGATGTTGCGCCGCTGGTGGTGCAGGATATTTCCGCGTCTGTGCAGCGCCCTTCGGCGGTTAATTATAACCGTGATGATAATTCAGCGCAGATTGTGGGTATAGGAAGTATAAACCACCTTTTTGCTCCTCATCCGAAGTATCTTACCTGAAATTCCCTCACTCGTTTACCGCTCAAGCCCCAATTTTAACTGCCGGTCCAGCCTAAACCGCTCTAATAAGGTTCGATTTGGCGGTAAAATCTCTAGCCTGATAGCTCGAGAGATACAAACTGCCCCACCGCCCCGTTTAAAAGTTGGCAGTGTTGAGCAGTGTTGGATTTGGGGTCGTCAGTCAAAGAGACGACTCTGTGATGGATCGAACAGGCTGGGAGTCAGTGGCGGCGCTCGTTCTGGTGGCAGCTCACGCTGCTTGGCGGCATTCGCCTTGGCTGTTTTCTGTTTCAGATGCTTGAGAATCTGCTCAATGACCTTCGGATCTTCGATGCTGGCAATCACTTTGACGTGACCGCCGCAGTGTTCGCAGACTTCAATATCAATATTGAAGACTCGCTTGAGGCGTTGCATCCAGGTCATGGCGCGGTGGCGCTCTGCAGGACTCTTGTCACGCCAGTTAGTATCGAGACCTTCCGATTTGTCGGGCTTCTTGCCCCGCTTGGCGGGTGTTACTTGAACTCGGTGTTTGCTGTTCGGTGCAAAGACGCCGTGGAAGCGTGTGAGGTTGACTCGCGGCTTAGGTACCAACGCAGCGAGTTTGGCGATGAAGTCCAGCGGCTCGAAGATCACATGGGTGGTGCCATTGCGGTACGGAGTTTTGAGCTCGTAACGCACCTGCCCATTGGCGGTTAATGCCAGACGTTTTTCTGAAACCGCTGGCCGACTAATGTAGCGACACAAGCGCTCAAGCTTATCCCGCTGATGCGCTTCGGCCATCACACCGGCGTGTAGCGAGAAACCAGCATGGTTGGCTACTCGACTGCTTGAGTCGGCTTTATCCTCACGCCCTGGCAAGGTTTGCAGGGTGAAGACTTTGCGCCCTTGCTGGGGGCCGACGGCAATGCGATACGTAACCGAAGCACCATGTAATTGAGTCAGCGTATCGTCTTCGCCCTCTTCCAGTGTCAACCACGTATTCTCGGCATCACGCTCCAAAATCCCACGCTTTTCCATGCAGCGAGCGATGCGATGGCTGAGGGTGTGAGCGAGCGTATTCAGCTCATCGTAAGTGGGTGCCTTGACACGATGGAAGCGTTGCTTGCCATAGTCATCTTCGGCATAGACACCATCGAGAAACAGCATGTGGTAGTGGACATTGAGATTTAGCGCGGAGCCAAAGCGTTGGATAAGAGTCACTGAGCCAGTTTGTGCAGAGGCTTTGGTGTAACCGGCTTTTTTGATCAGATGAGTTGAGAGTGTACGATAGACGATACTCAAGACCTGGCCCATCAGCTGGGGATGGCGAGCCAGCAAAAAGCGTAGCTGGAAAGGAAAGCTGAGCACCCACTGGCGAATGGGCTCCTTGGGGAAGACTTCGTCTATCAGCAGCGCCGCACTCTCGGCCATCCGGCGGGCACCGCAGCTAGGGCAAAAGCCGCGTCGTTTACAGCTGAAGGCGACCAGACGCTCGTGATGACAATCCTCGCAGCGAACCCGCATGAAACCATACTCCAGACGGCCACATTGGAGGAGGTCGTTGAATTCTTGTTGGATGTAGCGAGGCAGGTGTTGACCTTGGGCTTCGAGTGAGGCTTTGAAGGCTGGGTAGTGCTGCTCAACCAGCTGGTAGAGCAGCGTCTGGTCGGGTTGGTGGCGTTCGTAACCGTTTGTTTGAGTGGGCGATTGACTCGCCGTGGCGTTCCTTGCCAGCGACATGGGTATCCTCCGCTGATACTGTGGTTATGTACAGTATCAGCGGCTTGCGTTCAGACGTCCAGTCTGGCCCTAGACATCGCTAAATGCTTAACCCGCAATAGCCCTCACGAGTTGTTATCAGCCACTACCGGTTGAGCGAGAAGGTTTTGGGTTCAGGGTGCTATTGCTCCACCAATCACAATACTGAAGCCCCAACTGTTATCAGTTGGGGCTTTTTCTTGTCTGTTTGCGGCGGTTGCGTTTTATCGGTAGTCGTCGAGCTCTGCACCATCCCACATAAGAGCTTAACGGTGCGATCTTCAACGCCATCACACAAAACTTTCTTTTTCACGCACAGTCAACTTATTGGATGTTTTATTAACAACCCAAAAGGAGATATTTAGCGGGCGGCCGGAAGGTGAATGCTAGGCATGATCTAACCCTCGGTCTCTGGCGTCGCGACTGCGAAATTTCGCGAGGGTTTCCGAGAAGGTGATTGCGCTTCGCAGATCTCCAGGCGCGTGGGTGCGGACGTAGTCAGCGCCATTGCCGATCGCGTGAAGTTCCGCCGCAAGGCTCGCTGGACCCAGATCCTTTACAGGAAGGCCAACGGTGGCGCCCAAGAAGGATTTCCGCGACACCGAGACCAATAGCGGAAGCCCCAACGCCGACTTCAGCTTTTGAAGGTTCGACAGCACGTGCAGCGATGTTTCCGGTGCGGGGCTCAAGAAAAATCCCATCCCCGGATCGAGGATGAGCCGGTCGGCAGCGACCCGCTCCGTCGCAAGGCGGAAACCCGCGCCTCGAAGAACCGCACAATCTCGTCGAGCGCGTCTTCGGGTCGAAGGTGACCGGTGCGGGTGGCGATGCCATCCCGCTGCGCTGAGTGCATAACCACCAGCCTGCAGTCCGCCTCAGCAATATCGGGATAGAGCGCAGGGTCAGGAAATCCTTGGATATCGTTCAGGTAGCCCACGCCGCGCTTGAGCGCATAGCGCTGGGTTTCCGGTTGGAAGCTGTCGATTGAAACACGGTGCATCTGATCGGACAGGGCGTCTAAGAGCGGCGCAATACGTCTGATCTCATCGGCCGGCGATACAGGCCTCGCGTCCGGATGGCTGGCGGCCGGTCCGACATCCACGACGTCTGATCCGACTCGCAGCATTTCGATCGCCGCGGTGACAGCGCCGGCGGGGTCTAGCCGCCGGCTCTCATCGAAGAAGGAGTCCTCGGTGAGATTCAGAATGCCGAACACCGTCACCATGGCGTCGGCCTCCGCAGCGACTTCCACGATGGGGATCGGGCGAGCAAAAAGGCAGCAATTATGAGCCCCATACCTACAAAGCCCCACGCATCAAGCTTTTGCCCATGAAGCAACCAGGCAATGGCTGTAATTATGACGACGCCGAGTCCCGACCAGACTGCATAAGCAACACCGACAGGGATGGATTTCAGAACCAGAGAAAGAAAATAAAATGCGATGCCATAACCGATTATGACAACGGCGGAAGGGGCAAGCTTAGTAAAGCCCTCGCTAGATTTTAATGCGGATGTTGCGATTACTTCGCCAACTATTGCGATAACAAGAAAAAGCCAGCCTTTCATGATATATCTCCCAATTTGTGTAGGGCTTATTATGCACGCTTAAAAATAATAAAAGCAGACTTGACCTGATAGTTTGGCTGTGAGCAATTATGTGCTTAGTGCATCTAACGCCGCCATAAACGGCGACAGGGTGGCGCGCCTATTGCGCATAAAATGGCGAAGCCATGCGCAACAGGCGCGGAATCTCTGGCGTCCGGTTTGATGGCTTTGTTATGCAAAGGACTAGTCTTCAATGACGTGTAAACCACGGCGCTTTAAGTCCTCCAACGAATCCAACATTCCCCTTATTAATTCAACAGGATGCCCCTCCCAGTCTTCAACAACGCCAACAATTCTCAAGGGTTCGCAGGTTCTATAGGACTGTGTTGGATTACCGGGAAATCTTTTGTTCGTAAGATTCGGATCGTCTTCGAACGGTCCTGTTGGCTCAACTATGTATATGTAGCCGCGACCCTCGAGGCCAGACAGTGACATAGCAAGTTCAGCTCCCCAAACTGCTGGCTCCATCAAGGCTGAAAAGTAGATGTGCTTAAGAATACGACCGTCCTCGAAATGAGAGATGAACCCTGTGGTTAGCAAGTCACCAATCGCCAAATTGGCTTTGGTTCCATGATAGAACGGTCCTTGCACCTGCTTGTAATTATCATGAGAGATGGGAATCCAATCTTTTACCATTTTAAGACCCTTAATTGTTGGGATTTGGCTGCATAACGTTTGACATGAGGGGCGGCCAAGGGCGCCAGCCCTTGGACGTCCCCCTCGATGGAAGGGTTAGGCATCACTGCGTGTTCGCTCGAATGCCTGGCGTGTTTGAACCATGTACACGGCTGGACCATATGGGGTGGTTACGGTACCTTGCCTCTCAAACCCCGCTTTCTCGTAGCATCGGATCGCTCGCAAGTTGCTCGGCGACGGGTCCGTTTGGATCTTGGTGACCTCGGGATCATTGAACAGCAACTCAACCAGAGCTCGAACCAGCTTGGTTCCCAAGCCTTTGCCCAGTTGTGATGCATTCGCCAGTAACTGGTCTATTCCGCGTACTCCTGGATCGGTTTCTTCTTCCCACCTTCCGTCCCCGCTTCCAAGAGCAACGTACGACTGGGCATACCCAATCGGCTCTCCATTCAGCATTGCAATGTATGGAGTGACGGACTCTTGCGCTAAAACGCTTGGCAAGTACTGTTCCTGTACGTCAGCAAGTGTCGGGCGTGCTTCTTCTCCGCCCCACCACTCGACGATATGAGATCGATTTAGCCACTCATAGAGCATCGCAAGGTCATGCTCAGTCATGAGGCGCAGTGTGACGGAATCGTTGCTGTTGGTCACGATGCTGTACTTTGTGATGCCTAACTTTGTTTTTGCGTTGCTCATGATGTCTAACTCCCAATTTGTGTAGGGCTTATTATGCACGCTTAAAAATAATAAAAGCAGACTTGACCTGATAGTTTGGCTGTGAGCAATTATGTGCTTAGTGCATCTAACTTTGTTTTAGGGCGACTGCCCTGCTGCGTAACATCGTTGCTGCTCCATAACATCAAACATCGACCCACGGCGTAACGCGCTTGCTGCTTGGATGCCCGAGGCATAGACTGTACAAAAAAACAGTCATAACAAGCCATGAAAACCGCCACTGCGCCGTTACCACCGCTGCGTTCGGTCAAGGTTCTGGACCAGTTGCGTGAGCGCATACGCTACTTGCATTACAGTTTACGAACCGAACAGGCTTATGTCAACTGGGTTCGTGCCTTCATCCGTTTCCACGGTGTGCGTCACCCGGCAACCTTGGGCAGCAGCGAAGTCGAGGCATTTCTGTCCTGGCTGGCGAACGAGCGCAAGGTTTCGGTCTCCACGCATCGTCAGGCATTGGCGGCCTTGCTGTTCTTCTACGGCAAGGTGCTGTGCACGGATCTGCCCTGGCTTCAGGAGATCGGAAGACCTCGGCCGTCGCGGCGCTTGCCGGTGGTGCTGACCCCGGATGAAGTGGTTCGCATCCTCGGTTTTCTGGAAGGCGAGCATCGTTTGTTCGCCCAGCTTCTGTATGGAACGGGCATGCGGATCAGTGAGGGTTTGCAACTGCGGGTCAAGGATCTGGATTTCGATCACGGCACGATCATCGTGCGGGAGGGCAAGGGCTCCAAGGATCGGGCCTTGATGTTACCCGAGAGCTTGGCACCCAGCCTGCGCGAGCAGCTGTCGCGTGCACGGGCATGGTGGCTGAAGGACCAGGCCGAGGGCCGCAGCGGCGTTGCGCTTCCCGACGCCCTTGAGCGGAAGTATCCGCGCGCCGGGCATTCCTGGCCGTGGTTCTGGGTTTTTGCGCAGCACACGCATTCGACCGATCCACGGAGCGGTGTCGTGCGTCGCCATCACATGTATGACCAGACCTTTCAGCGCGCCTTCAAACGTGCCGTAGAACAAGCAGGCATCACGAAGCCCGCCACACCGCACACCCTCCGCCACTCGTTCGCGACGGCCTTGCTCCGCAGCGGTTACGACATTCGAACCGTGCAGGATCTGCTCGGCCATTCCGACGTCTCTACGACGATGATTTACACGCATGTGCTGAAAGTTGGCGGTGCCGGAGTGCGCTCACCGCTTGATGCGCTGCCGCCCCTCACTAGTGAGAGGTAGGGCAGCGCAAGTCAATCCTGGCGGATTCACTACCCCTGCGCGAAGGCCATCGGTGCCGCATCGAACGGCCGGTTGCGGAAAGTCCTCCCTGCGTCCGCTGATGGCCGGCAGCAGCCCGTCGTTGCCTGATGGATCCAACCCCTCCGCTGCTATAGTGCAGTCGGCTTCTGACGTTCAGTGCAGCCGTCTTCTGAAAACGACAATGGAGGTGGTAGCCGAGGGTGTGGAAACACCCGACTGCCTTGCGTGGTTGCGGCAGGCGGGTTGCGACACGGTGCAGGGTTTCCTGTTCGCCAGGCCGATGCCGGCGGCGGCCTTCGTCGGCTTCGTCAACCAATGGAGGAACACCACCATGAACGCCAATGAACCGAGCACCAGTTGCTGCGTGTGCTGCAAGGAAATCCCGCTCGATGCCGCCTTCACGCCGGAAGGGGCCGAGTACGTGGAGCATTTCTGCGGGCTGGAGTGCTATCAGCGCTTCCAGGCGCGGGCCA
Source organism: Providencia rettgeri (assembly GCF_013255915.1). Lineage (GTDB taxonomy): Bacteria > Pseudomonadota > Gammaproteobacteria > Enterobacterales > Enterobacteriaceae > Providencia > Providencia hangzhouensis. The sequence goes on from NZ_CP053897.1 coordinate 44,313, forward strand.
GCACTGCGACCGAAACCAGCGTCAAACCGGACGCTTGTGATTCGCCGCCGTCAGGTTGAGGCATACCCTAACCTGATGTCAGATGCCATGTGTAAATTGCGTCAGGATAGGATTGAATTTTGAATTTATTGACATATCTCGTTGAAGGTCATAGAGTCTTCCCTGACATTTTGCAGGGAATTCCATGACTGGACAGCGCATTGGGTATATCAGGGTCAGCACCTTCGACCAGAACCCGGAACGGCAACTGGAAGGCGTCAAGGTTGATCGCGCTTTTAGCGACAAGGCATCCGGCAAGGATGTCAAGCGTCCGCAACTGGAAGCGCTGATAAGCTTCGCCCGCACCGGCGACACCGTGGTGGTGCATAGCATGGATCGCCTGGCGCGCAATCTCGATGATTTGCGCCGGATCGTGCAAACGCTGACACAACGCGGCGTGCATATCGAATTCGTCAAGGAACACCTCAGTTTTACTGGCGAAGACTCTCCGATGGCGAACCTGATGCTCTCGGTGATGGGCGCGTTCGCCGAGTTCGAGCGCGCCCTGATCCGCGAGCGTCAGCGCGAGGGTATTGCGCTCGCCAAGCAACGCGGGGCTTACCGTGGCAGGAAGAAATCCCTGTCGTCTGAGCGTATTGCCGAACTGCGCCAACGTGTCGAGGCTGGCGAGCAAAAGACCAAGCTTGCTCGTGAATTCGGAATCAGTCGCGAAACCCTGTATCAATACTTGAGAACGGATCAGTAAATATGCCACGTCGTTCCATCCTGTCCGCCGCCGAGCGGGAAAGCCTGCTGGCGTTGCCGGACTCCAAGGACGACCTGATCCGACATTACACATTCAACGATACCGACCTCTCGATCATCCGACAGCGGCGCGGGCCAGCCAATCGGCTGGGCTTCGCGGTGCAGCTCTGTTACCTGCGCTTTCCCGGCGTCATCCTGGGCGTCGATGAACTACCGTTCCCGCCCTTGTTGAAGCTGGTCGCCGACCAGCTCAAGGTCGGCGTCGAAAGCTGGAACGAGTACGGCCAGCGGGAGCAGACCCGGCGCGAGCACCTGAGCGAGCTGCAAACCGTGTTCGGTTTCCGGCCCTTCACCATGAGCCATTACCGGCAGGCCGTCCAGATGCTGACCGAGCTGGCGATGCAAACCGACAAAGGCATCGTGCTGGCCAGCGCCTTGATCGGGCACCTGCGGCGGCAGTCGGTCATTCTGCCCGCCCTCAACGCCGTCGAGCGGGCGAGTGCCGAGGCGATCACCCGTGCTAACCGGCGCATCTACGACGCCTTGGCCGAACCACTGGCGGACGCGCATCGCCGCCGCCTCGACGATCTGCTCAAGCGCCGGGACAACGGCAAGACGACCTGGTTGGCTTGGTTGCGCCAGTCTCCGGCCAAGCCAAATTCGCGGCATATGCTGGAACACATCGAACGCCTCAAGGCATGGCAGGCACTCGATCTGCCTACCGGCATCGAGCGGCTGGTTCACCAGAACCGCCTGCTCAAGATTGCCCGCGAGGGCGGCCAGATGACACCCGCCGACCTGGCCAAATTCGAGCCGCAACGGCGCTACGCCACTCTCGTGGCGCTGGCCACCGTCACCGACGAAATCATCGACCTGCACGACCGCATCCTGGGTAAGCTGTTTAACGCTGCCAAGAATAAGCATCAGCAGCAGTTCCAGGCGTCAGGCAAGGCCATCAACGCCAAGGTACGTCTGTACGGGCGCATCGGTCAGGCGCTGATCGACGCCAAGCAATCAGGCCGTCATGTCCTGGGATTCCTTTGCCGAGAGCGTCACCGAGGCGCAGAAGCTCGCGCAACCCGATGACTTCGATTTCCTGCATCGCATCGGCGAGAGCTACGCCACCCTGCGCCGCTATGCACCGGAATTCCTTGCCGTGCTCAAGCTGCGGGCCGCGCCCGCCGCCAAAAACGTGCTTGATGCCATTGAGGTGCTGCGCGGCATGAACACCGACAACGCCCGCAAGCTGCCAGCCGATGCACCGACCGGCTTCATCAAGCCGCGCTGGCAGAAACTGGTGATGACCGACGCCGGCATCGACCGGCGCTACTACGAACTGTGCGCGCTGTCCGAGTTGAAGAACTCCCTGCGCTCGGGCGACATCTGGGTGCAGGGTTCACGCCAGTTCAAGGACTTCGAGGACTACCTGGTACCGCCCGAGAAGTTCACCAGCCTCAAGCAGTCCAGCGAATTGCCGCTGGCCGTGGCCACCGACTGCGAACAATATCTGCATGAGCGGCTGACGCTGCTGGAAGCACAACTTGCCACCGTCAACCGCATGGCGGCAGCCAACGACCTGCCGGATGCCATCATCACCGAGTCGGGCTTGAAGATCACGCCGCTGGATGCGGCGGTGCCCGACACCGCGCAGGCGCTGATAGACCAGACAGCCATGGTCCTGCCGCACGTCAAGATCACCGAACTGCTGCTCGAAGTCGATGAGTGGACGGGCTTCACCCGGCACTTCACGCACTTGAAATCGGGCGATCTGGCCAAGGACAAGAACCTGTTGTTGACCACGATCCTGGCCGACGCGATCAACCTGGGCCTGACCAAGATGGCCGAGTCCTGCCCCGGCACGACCTACGCGAAGCTCGCTTGGCTGCAAGCCTGGCATACCCGCGACGAAACGTACTCGACAGCGTTGGCTGAACTGGTCAACGCTCAGTTTCGGCATCCCTTTGCCGGGCACTGGGGCGATGGCACCACATCATCATCGGACGGACAGAATTTCCGAACCGCTAGCAAGGCAAAGAGCACGGGGCACATCAACCCAAAATATGGCAGCAGCCCAGGACGGACTTTCTACACCCACATCTCCGACCAATACGCGCCATTCCACACCAAGGTGGTCAATGTCGGCCTGCGCGACTCAACCTACGTGCTCGACGGCCTGCTGTACCACGAATCCGACCTGCGGATCGAGGAGCACTACACCGACACGGCGGGCTTCACCGATCACGTCTTCGCCCTGATGCACCTCTTGGGCTTCCGCTTCGCGCCGCGCATCCGCGACCTGGGCGACACCAAGCTCTACATCCCGAAGGGCGATGCCGCCTATGACGCGCTCAAGCCGATGATCGGCGGCACGCTCAACATCAAGCACGTCCGCGCCCATTGGGACGAAATCCTGCGGCTGGCCACCTCGATCAAGCAGGGCACGGTGACGGCCTCGCTGATGCTCAGGAAACTCGGCAGCTACCCGCGCCAGAACGGCTTGGCCGTCGCGCTGCGCGAGTTGGGCCGCATCGAGCGCACGCTGTTCATCCTCGACTGGCTGCAAAGCGTCGAGCTACGCCGCCGCGTGCATGCCGGGCTGAACAAGGGCGAGGCGCGCAATGCGCTGGCCCGTGCCGTGTTCTTCAACCGCCTTGGTGAAATCCGTGACCGCAGTTTCGAGCAGCAGCGCTACCGGGCCAGCGGCCTCAACCTGGTGACGGCGGCCATCGTGCTGTGGAACACGGTCTACCTGGAGCGTGCGGCGCATGCGTTGCGCGGCAATGGTCATGCCGTCGATGACTCGCTATTGCAGTACCTGTCGCCACTCGGCTGGGAGCACATCAACCTGACCGGTGATTACCTATGGCGCAGCAGCGCCAAGATCGGCGCGGGGAAGTTCAGGCCGCTACGGCCTCTGCAACCGGCTTAGCGTGCTTTATTTTCCGTTTTCTGAGACGACCCCTAGTTGTTTGCGGTCTTGCGTGGCAGGGAGCAGGCATCTTTAACTTGCCTTTCACAGTGATGCTATGGACTATCATTAGATTAATTATCGTGGTATCGCTTGTATTTATTACTGGAAAATTCGGTCTATCAAGAGAGTTTACTTTCCCCGCAGCAGCAGTAGGTTTAGCTTTTAGTTTATTCCCTGTCCTTGATCATATTGCGTTAGGTTATTCTGCTAAAAATTTCTATGAAACCACTAATTTTATGGGGCAAACGGTTCGGGAATTTGGTGCCAGTAAAATTACGGTCTGGTGGGGTTCGATTTATGCCAAAATAGCCTATGCTAGCCTTGCAGGTTTAATTGGATATGGTGTTAAGGTCGCCACTGATGATTAAAAAAGAAAAACCAACTTGAAGTTGGTTTTTTTGGCACTGTTGCAAATAGAGATTTGAGTCGATGATGTTCCCTTTAAAAAGTACTTAGAGACCGAAAACCCTGTTGATTAGACACACTTCACCCTGAGGCTGACCATAATAAAATGACGATGCTTGTCCTTTACGTAGTGCACGCATGACTTCAATACCTTTAATTGTGGCATAAGCCGTCTTCATAGATTTGAATCCTAATGTGGCCCTGATGATCCGCTTTAGCTTGCCATGATCACATTCAATCACGTTATTTTTATACTTAATCTGCCTGTGCTCAAGGTCTGGTGGACATTTACCTTCCCGTTTTAACCGTGATAAAGCACGTCCATATGTGGGTGCTTTATCCGTGTTGATCACTTGTGGAATTTGCCACTTCTTCACATTATTTAAAATTTTTCCAAGAAAACAATATGCTGATTTGGTATTACGTCTAGAAGAAAGATAAAAATCAATGGTATCGCCACGTTGATCGACTGCACGATACAGATAAGACCATCGTCCATTCACTTTTACATAGGTTTCATCAATATGCCACGAGCTCAGATCTGTAGGATTACGCCAATACCAGCGTAAACGTTTTTCTATTTCAGGAGCATAACGTTGAACCCAACGGTAAATAGTCGTGTGATCAACATTCACACCCCGTTCGGCCAGCATTTCCTGCAGTTCACGATAGCTAATGCCATATTTACAATACCAGCGCACAGCCCAAAGAATGATTTCGCCCTGAAAATGCCGACCATGGAAAGGATTCATATGCTGCACCTTTAGCTAAAACAGTCTTCAGCTTACCATTCGTGGTTATTTGCAACAGTGCCGCTGACGCACACCATCGCCCACCGGGTGGGTCGCTATCTGGAACGGCAAGGCCTGCTGGAACGGGATGTCGAAAACAGCTATCTGGCCTCGGATGCGGTGGATGACGACCCGATGACACCCCTGCTGGGGCACTCGATCACTTACCGTATCGCTGTCGGTTCACAGGCGGGGCGAAAGGTGTTCACTTTGCAAACTCTGCCGACCAGTGGTGATCCGTTCGGTGACGGGATTGGCAAGGTAGCCGGGTCCAGCCTGCACGCCGGCGTGGCGGCCAGGGCCGATGAACGCAAGAAGCTCGAACGGCTGTGCCGGTACATCAGCCGCCCGGCGGTATCCGAGAAGCGGCTGTCGTTAACACGAGGCGGCAACGTGCGCTACCAGCTCAAGACGCCGTACCGGGACGGCACCACGCACGTCATTTTCGAACCATTGGATTTCATTGCAAGGCTGGCCGCCCTGGTACCGAAGCCCAGAGTCAACCTAACCCGCTTCCACGGGGTGTTCGCACCCAACAGTCGGCACCGGGCGTTGGTCACGCCGGCAAAACGGGGCAGGGGCAACAAGGTCAGGGTGGCTGATGAACCGGCAACACCAGCACAACGGCGAGCGTCGATGACATGGGCGCAACGGCTCAAGCGTGTTTTCAATATCGACATCGAGACCTGCAGCGGCTGCGGCGGCGCCATGAAAGTCATCGCCTGCATTGAAGACCCTATAGTGATCAAGCAGATCCTTGATCACCTGAAGCACAAAGCCGAAACCAGCGGGACCAGGGCGTTACCCGAAAGCCGGGCGCCACCGGCTGAGCTGCTCCTGGGTCTGTTTGACTGACGAGCCTGAAGGCCAACGATACCAATCAAAATGCTGCGTTCACAGCGCCGCGGCAGGGATCCGCCGTGCTGGTTGTCGGAAAAGGAGCCGCTAGTGGGAAAGAGGAGGGTAAATTTTCAGCGTTGCTGGCTCCCCGTCAGCCGGATTGGGTTGCATCGCAGGGGTGTCGAAAGAGTCAACTGCGGTCCAAAGCTGTTGGACTTGGGTGAAAAGGGCGTTTATTCTTCCTATACGTGCCGCGTTCCAGGCGGCGACTATGAGGGCTATGTCGATGCCCATGTGCGCCGGCTGGAGGCGCTACGCCGGGCCGGTATCGTCGAGCGGATCGACGCCGACCAATGGCGCATCCCCGATGATCTGGTCAGCCGTGCCGCCGCCCATGACGCCGGCCGAGACAGTCAGGCCAGCGTTCGCGTCCTTTCCCCGGTCGATCTGAACAAACAGATCGGATCGGACGGCGCGACCTGGCTGGACCGGCGGCTGATCCACGGCGAGACGGCCGACCTTGCGCCAACCGGCTTCGGGCAACAAGTCCGCGAAGCCATGGACCAGCGCCGCGAGCACCATATCGAACAGGGCGACGCCACCCGCAGCCGGGACAGCCGCGTCTTCTACCGGCGCAACCTTCTCGCCATCCTGCGGGAGCGCGAGGTAGCCGGCGTCGGATCGGATATGGCTTTGAGTAAGGGCCTGCCGTTCCGCGCCGCCACGGACGGCGAGAGCGTCAGCGGCAAGTTTACCGGAACCGTGCATCTATCGAGCGGCAAGTTCGCCGTGGTCGAGAAATCCCATGAGTTCACCCTTGTCCCGTGGCGGCCGATCATCGACCGCCAACTCGGCCGCGAGGTTATGGGCATCGTGCAGGGCGGGTCGGTGTCGTGGCAGTTAGGGCGGCAGAGGGGGCTGGAACGCTGAGTGCGCCCATGCCGCATTGCGAAGCAAAAGATAATCTGATAAAATGTAGCAATTCATATTCGTAAGCGTGGAGTAATCAGATGGGAAATTCCAAGTCAGCAGACAAGTAAGCCGCAACAACCAGTATTGTTGTTGCGGCGCTCTGTAAGGCTAGTCTCATCTGATTGCTGACGAGCAGACGTCGCCCGGTATTCCTTAATCTTAATCGAGGGTTGATTCGTCATGACCACCACACGCCCCGCGTGGGCCTATACGCTGCCGGCAGCACTGCTGCTGATGGCTCCTTTCGACATCCTCGCTTCACTGGCGATGGATATTTATCTCCCTGTCGTTCCAGCGATGCCCGGCATCCTGAACACGACGCCCGCTATGATCCAACTCACGTTGAGCCTCTATATGGTGATGCTCGGCGTGGGCCAGGTGATTTTTGGTCCGCTCTCAGACAGAATCGGGCGACGGCCAATTCTACTTGCGGGCGCAACGGCTTTCGTCATTGCGTCTCTGGGAGCAGCTTGGTCTTCAACTGCACCGGCCTTTGTCGCTTTCCGTCTACTTCAAGCAGTGGGCGCGTCGGCCATGCTGGTGGCGACGTTCGCGACGGTTCGCGACGTTTATGCCAACCGTCCTGAGGGTGTCGTCATCTACGGCCTTTTCAGTTCGATGCTGGCGTTCGTGCCTGCGCTCGGCCCTATCGCCGGAGTATTGATCGGCGAGTTCTTGGGATGGCAGGCGATATTCATTACTTTGGCTATACTGGCGATGCTCGCACTCCTAAATGCGGGTTTCAGGTGGCACGAAACCCGCCCTCTGGATCAAGTCAAGACGCGCCGATCTGTCTTGCCGATCTTCGCGAGTCCGGCTTTTTGGGTTTACACTGTCGGCTTTAGCGCCGGTATGGGCACCTACTTCGTCTTCTTCTCGACGGCTCCCCGTGTGCTCATAGGCCAAGCGGAATATTCCGAGATCGGATTCAGCTTTGCCTTCGCCACTGTCGCGCTTGTAATGATCGTGACAACCCGTTTCGCGAAGTCCTTTGTCGCCAGATGGGGCATCGCAGGATGCGTGGCGCGTGGGATGGCGTTGCTTGTTTGCGGAGCGGTCCTGTTGGGGATCGGCGAACTTTACGGCTCGCCGTCATTCCTCACCTTCATCCTACCGATGTGGGTTGTCGCGGTCGGTATTGTCTTCACGGTGTCCGTTACCGCGAACGGCGCTTTGGCAGAGTTCGACGACATCGCGGGATCAGCGGTCGCGTTCTACTTCTGCGTTCAAAGCCTGATAGTCAGCATTGTCGGGACATTGGCGGTGGCACTTTTAAACGGTGACACAGCGTGGCCCGTGATCTGTTACGCCACGGCGATGGCGGTACTGGTTTCGTTGGGGCTGGTGCTCCTTCGGCTCCGTGGGGCTGCCACCGAGAAGTCGCCAGTCGTCTAACCGACGACTGGTAGCAGGCCCGCTCCGATGCGGCGCACTAACCATCGAAACCTCGTGAATGTCGGTATCCTGTCTGGCAGGATACCGCTCATTTCCCTTGTTCAGTTCATCGCCGTCGCCGAGCATCTGAATTTTCGGCATGCGGCCAAGGCACTTGGTATCAGCCAGTCGAGCGTCAGCGCGCGTGTGAAAGCGCTGGAGGATAACCTTGGTGTCCTGCTATTTGAGCGCCATGCGCGGGGCGTTCGGCTAACAGACGCAGGCAGGCACTTCATGGAGCGTGTCACGGCGGGTGTCGATCAACTCGATCACGCAGTGAAGACCGCGGAGTGACGGGCACTGGCTGGCAATGTCTAGCAACGGCAGGCATTTCGGCTGAGGGTAAAAGAACTTTCCGCTAAGCGATAGACTGTATGTAAACACAGTATTGCAAGGACGCGGAACATGCCTCATGTGGCGGCCAGGACGGCCAGCCGGGATCGGGATACTGGTCGTTACCAGAGCCACCGACCCGAGCAAACCCTTCTCTATCAGATCGTTGACGAGTATTACCCGGCATTCGCTGCGCTTATGGCAGAGCAGGGAAAGGAATTGCCGGGCTATGTGCAACGGGAATTTGAAGAATTTCTCCAATGCGGGCGGCTGGAGCATGGCTTTCTACGGGTTCGCTGCGAGTCTTGCCACGCCGAGCACCTGGTCGCTTTCAGCTGTAAGCGTCGCGGTTTCTGCCCGAGCTGTGGGGCGCGGCGGATGGCCGAAAGTGCCGCCTTGCTGGTTGATGAAGTACTGCCTGAACAACCCATGCGTCAGTGGGTGTTGAGCTTCCCGTTTCAGCTGCGTTTCCTGTTTGCCAGCCGGCCCGAGATCATGGGGTGGGTGCTGGGCATCGTTTACCGCGTCATTGCCACGCACCTGGTCAAGAAAGCGGGCCATACCCACCAAGTGGCCAAGACGGGCGCGGTCACCCTGATCCAGCGTTTTGGATCGGCGCTCAATCTGAATGTTCACTTCCACATGCTGTTTCTCGACGGTGTGTATGTCGAGCAATCCCACGGCTCAGCGCGTTTCCGCTGGGTCAAGGCGCCGACCAGCCCAGAGCTCACCCAGCTGACGCACACCATCGCCCACCGGGTGGGTCGCTATCTGGAACGGCAAGGCCTGCTGGAACGGGATGTCGAAAACAGCTATCTGGCCTCGGATGCGGTGGATGACGACCCGATGACACCCCTGCTGGGGCACTCGATCACTTACCGTATCGCTGTCGGTTCACAGGCGGGGCGAAAGGTGTTCACTTTGCAAACTCTGCCGACCAGTGGTGATCCGTTCGGTGACGGGATTGGCAAGGTAGCCGGGTTCAGCCTGCACGCCGGCGTGGCGGCCAGGGCCGATGAACGCAAGAAGCTCGAACGGCTGTGCCGGTACATCAGCCGCCCGGCGGTATCCGAGAAGCGGCTGTCGTTAACACGAGGCGGCAACGTGCGCTACCAGCTCAAGACGCCGTACCGGGACGGCACCACGCACGTCATTTTCGAACCATTGGATTTCATTGCAAGGCTGGCCGCCCTGGTACCGAAGCCCAGAGTCAACCTAACCCGCTTCCACGGGGTGTTCGCACCCAACAGTCGGCACCGGGCGTTGGTCACGCCGGCAAAACGGGGCAGGGGCAACAAGGTCAGGGTGGCTGATGAACCGGCAACACCAGCACAACGGCGAGCGTCGATGACATGGGCGCAACGGCTCAAGCGTGTTTTCAATATCGACATCGAGACCTGCAGCGGCTGCGGCGGCGCCATGAAAGTCATCGCCTGCATTGAAGACCCTATAGTGATCAAGCAGATCCTTGATCACCTGAAGCACAAAGCCGAAACCAGCGGGACCAGGGCGTTACCCGAAAGCCGGGCGCCACCGGCTGAGCTGCTCCTGGGTCTGTTTGACTGACGAGCCTGAAGGCCAACGATACCAATCAAAATGCTGCGTTCACAGCGCCGCGGCAGGGATCCGCCGTGCTGGTTGTCGGAAAAGGAGCCGCTAGTGGGAAAGAGGAGGGTAAATTTTCAGCGTTGCTGGCTCCCCGTCAGCCGGATTGGGTTGCATCGCAGGGGTGTCGAAAGAGTCAACTGCGGTCCAAAGCTGTTGGACTTGGGTGAAAAGGGCGTTTATTCTTCCTATACGTACCATTGCCGAAAAGCTGAAGCGCCAGTCGAAGGATGATTTCAAGGGCAGGCATTTCGAGGCCTGGCTGATTGTACAGGCGGTTGCCTGGTACTTGCGCTACCCGCTCAGCTATCGTGACTTGGAAGAGATGTTTCGCGAGCGGGGCTTCGAGGTCGATCATAGCACGATCAACCGCTGGGTATTGGCTTATGCACCTGTCATCGAGAAACGGCTGCGGCAGTTTCGTCGACCCCATTGCGGCTCGGTCCGGATTGATGAGACCTATGTCAAGATCCGCGGCAAATGGCGCTATCTGTACCGAGCCATCGATAAGCATGGCAATCCGGTGGATTTCCTGCTGACCGCTAAGCGCGATCTCGACGCTGCCAAGCGGTTCTTCCGAAAGATGCTTAAAGATGAACCCTTGTTGTCGCCGAACAGGATTGGGACGGACGGGGCCAACACCTTCCCGTCAACGATCAAAACGTCGGTTGATGATGGGCTTCTCCATCCCGATCCCGTGCATTATGTGACCAAACATCTCCAGCAGGGGATTGAGAGCGACCATTTCCGGGTGAAGAAGAACATGCCGAAGATCGGCGGTTTCCAATCCTTTAACACGGCGCGGCGAACCATCGCGGGTTTCGAGGCGATGCTGTGGCTGCGGAAGGGCTTTGGCTTTTCAGGCGGCTGGACCGTCAATGACCAGAATGATTTGCTTGCGCGCCTCTTCGGACTGCAAAAGGTTAACAAAGCATGAAAATACCGGCCTTGGCTGGGTGATAGCTGCCTCCAAAAGTGTTTGCGACACGCCCGGAACAATTCAGCCACTGCACCCATGTTCCGAGTTGGTGTGGTTTGCGGATCGTATGCCGGCATCTCGTTGCGCAAGATCTGCACCCAATCGGCAGGCACGGGCGGCGATCTCCAATCTGCGGGATCAGTCAGATCACCCGAGTGCGTGGGCATGACAATCGTGCCCTGGGGACCAACACAATCCAGAAGGGCCTGAATCACTGCGACCGGCCCTCCCGCGACCCAGCCGAGCGAGCTTAGCGAACTGTGGACGAGAACTGTGCCACCAAGCGTAAGGCCGTTCTCTCGCATTTGCCTTGCTAGGCTCGCGCGAGTTGCTGGCTGAGGCGTTCTCGAAATCAGCTCTTGTTCGGTCGGCATCTACTCTATTCCTTTGCCCTCGGACGAGTGCTGGGGCGTCGGTTTCCACTATCGGCGAGTACTTCTACACAGCCATCGGTCCAGACGGCCGCGCTTCTGCGGGCGATTTGTGTACGCCCGACAGTCCCGGCTCCGGATCGGACGATTGCGTCGCATCGACCCTGCGCCCAAGCTGCATCATCGAAATTGCCGTCAACCAAGCTCTGATAGAGTTGGTCAAGACCAATGCGGAGCATATACGCCCGGAGCCGCGGCGATCCTGCAAGCTCCGGATGCCTCCGCTCGAAGTAGCGCGTCTGCTGCTCCATACAAGCCAACCACGGCCTCCAGAAGAAGATGTTGGCGACCTCGTATTGGGAATCCCCGAACATCGCCTCGCTCCAGTCAATGACCGCTGTTATGCGGCCATTGTCCGTCAGGACATTGTTGGAGCCGAAATCCGCGTGCACGAGGTGCCGGACTTCGGGGCAGTCCTCGGCCCAAAGCATCAGCTCATCGAGAGCCTGCGCGACGGACGCACTGACGGTGTCGTCCATCACAGTTTGCCAGTGATACACATGGGGATCAGCAATCGCGCATATGAAATCACGCCATGTAGTGTATTGACCGATTCCTTGCGGTCCGAATGGGCCGAACCCGCTCGTCTGGCTAAGATCGGCCGCAGCGATCGCATCCATGGCCTCCGCGACCGGCTGCAGAACAGCGGGCAGTTCGGTTTCAGGCAGGTCTTGCAACGTGACACCCTGTGCACGGCGGGAGATGCAATAGGTCAGGCTCTCGCTGAATTCCCCAATGTCAAGCACTTCCGGAATCGGGAGCGCGGCCGATGCAAAGTGCCGATAAACATAACGATCTTTGTAGAAACCATCGGCGCAGCTATTTACCCGCAGGACATATCCACGCCCTCCTACATCGAAGCTGAAAGCGCGAGATTCTTCGCCCTCCGAGAGCTGCATCAGGTCGGAGACGCTGTCGAACTTTTCGATCAGAAACTTCTCGACAGACGTCGCGGTGAGTTCAGGCTTTTTCATATCTCATTGCCCCCGGACGAGCGTCTGCTCCGCCATTCGCCGTCCGCCGTGCCAATCGGATCAGCCGTCCAAATGCGGGATTTTCGTTAGTCGGAGGCCAAACGGCATTGAGCGTCAGCATATCATCAGCGAGCTGAAGAAAGACAATCCCCGATCCGCTCCATGTGTTGCCCCAGCAATCAGCGCGACCTTGCCCCTCCAACGTCATCTCGTTCTCCGCTCATGAGCTCAGCCAATCGACTGGCGAGCGGCATCGCATTCTTCGCATCCCGCCTCTGGCGGATGCAGGAAGATCAACGGATCTCGGCCCAGTTGACCCAGGGCTGTCGCCACAATGTCGCGGGAGCGAATCAACCGAGCAAAGGCATGACCGACTGGACCTTCCTTCTGAAGGCTCTTCTCCTTGAGCCACCTGTCCGCCAAGGCAAAGCGCTCACAGCAGTGGTCATTCTCGAGATAATCGACGCGTACCAACTTGCCATCCTGAAGAATGGTGCAGTGTCTCGGCACCCCATAGGGAACCTTTGCCATCAACTCGGCAAGATGCAGCGTCGTGTTGGCATCGTGTCCCACGCCGAGGAGAAGTACCTGCCCATCGAGTTCATGGACACGGGCGACCGGGCTTGCAGGCGAGTGAGGTGGCAGGGGCAATGGATCAGAGATGATCTGCTCTGCCTGTGGCCCCGCTGCCGCAAAGGCAAATGGATGGGCGCTGCGCTTTACATTTGGCAGGCGCCAGAATGTGTCAGAGACAACTCCAAGGTCCGGTGTAACGGGCGACGTGGCAGGATCGAACGGCTCGTCGTCCAGACCTGACCACGAGGGCATGACGAGCGTCCCTCCCGGACCCAGCGCAGCACGCAGGGCCTCGATCAGTCCAAGTGGCCCATCTTCGAGGGGCCGGACGCTACGGAAGGAGCTGTGGACCAGCAGCACACCGCCGGGGGTAACCCCAAGGTTGAGAAGCTGACCGATGAGCTCGGCTTTTCGCCATTCGTATTGCACGACATTGCACTCCACCGCTGATGACATCAGTCGATCATAGCACGATCAACGGCACTGTTGCAAATAGTCGGTGGTGATAAACTTATCATCCCCTTTTGCTGATGGAGCTGCACATGAACCCATTCAAAGGCCGGCATTTTCAGCGTGACATCATTCTGTGGGCCGTACGCTGGTACTGCAAATACGGCATCAGTTACCGTGAGCTGCAGGAGATGCTGGCTGAACGCGGAGTGAATGTCGATCACTCCACGATTTACCGCTGGGTTCAGCGTTATGCGCCTGAAATGGAAAAACGGCTGCGCTGGTACTGGCGTAACCCTTCCGATCTTTGCCCGTGGCACATGGATGAAACCTACGTGAAGGTCAATGGCCGCTGGGCGTATCTGTACCGGGCCGTCGACAGCCGGGGCCGCACTGTCGATTTTTATCTCTCCTCCCGTCGTAACAGCAAAGCTGCATACCGGTTTCTGGGTAAAATCCTCAACAACGTGAAGAAGTGGCAGATCCCACGATTCATCAACACGGATAAAGCGCCCGCCTATGGTCGCGCGCTTGCTCTGCTCAAACGCGAAGGCCGGTGCCCGTCTGACGTTGAACACCGACAGATTAAGTACCGGAACAACGTGATTGAATGCGATCATGGCAAACTGAAACGGATAATCAACGCCACGCTGGGATTTAAATCCATGAAGACGGCTTACGCCACCATCAAAGGTATTGAGGTGATGCGTGCACTACGCAAAGGCCAGGCCTCAGCATTTTATTATGGTGATCCCCTGGGCGAAATGCGCCTGGTAAGCAGAGTTTTTGAAATGTAAGGCCTTTGAATAAGACAAAAGGCTGCCTCATCGCTAACTTTGCAACAGTGCCGAAAAAAGACTTATTATCCTGTCTACGTCATGAAAATAAAAAGCGAAAAGCTAACGGTGAACCTAAAAAAGATTCTATATTACAGGATATTAAAACTATTCATGAGCGCCCAGCCGAAGTTCAAGAAAGAAAAATACCGGGTCATTGGGAAGCTGATTTAATTAAAGGTAAAGACAATAAAAGTTCGATAGCAACACTTATTGAACGAAATACACGGCTCTGTATCTTGGCAACATTACCTGATGCAAAGGCAGAATCAGTGCGCAAGGCTTTAACTGAAGCTCTGAAATATTTACCTGCAGAACTGCGTAAAACGTTGACCTATGACCGTGGACGTGAGATGTCAGAACATAAAATACTCGAAGAAGATTTAGGCATAGATGTATATTTCTGTGACCCACATTCACCCTGGCAAAAAGGCACATGCGAAAATATGAATGGTTTAATTAGGCAATATTTACCTAAAGGGATTGATTTAAATCAGGCAGATCAGCATTATTTAAATCAAGTTGCCATGTCACTGAATACTCGTCCTAGAAAGGCGTTAGATTGGCTTACACCATTAGAGAAATTTGCTCAGCTTGTTGATTATCATATGGCTTTTGAAACTGTCGCACCTCATGTTTGAATTCGCCCCATATTTTTGCTACAGTGAACCAAATTAAGATCATCTATTTACTAGGCCTCGCATTTGCGGGGTTTTTAATGCTGAATAAAAGGAAAACTTGATGGAATTGCCCAATATTATGCACCCGGTCGCGAAGCTGAGCACCGCATTAGCCGCTGCATTGATGCTGAGCGGGTGCATGCCCGGTGAAATCCGCCCGACGATTGGCCAGCAAATGGAAACTGGCGACCAACGGTTTGGCGATCTGGTTTTCCGCCAGCTCGCACCGAATGTCTGGCAGCACACTTCCTATCTCGACATGCCGGGTTTCGGGGCAGTCGCTTCCAACGGTTTGATCGTCAGGGATGGCGGCCGCGTGCTGGTGGTCGATACCGCCTGGACCGATGACCAGACCGCCCAGATCCTCAACTGGATCAAGCAGGAGATCAACCTGCCGGTCGCGCTGGCGGTGGTGACTCACGCGCATCAGGACAAGATGGGCGGTATGGACGCGCTGCATGCGGCGGGGATTGCGACTTATGCCAATGCGTTGTCGAACCAGCTTGCCCCGCAAGAGGGGATGGTTGCGGCGCAACACAGCCTGACTTTCGCCGCCAATGGCTGGGTCGAACCAGCAACCGCGCCCAACTTTGGCCCGCTCAAGGTATTTTACCCCGGCCCCGGCCACACCAGTGACAATATCACCGTTGGGATCGACGGCACCGACATCGCTTTTGGTGGCTGCCTGATCAAGGACAGCAAGGCCAAGTCGCTCGGCAATCTCGGTGATGCCGACACTGAGCACTACGCCGCGTCAGCGCGCGCGTTTGGTGCGGCGTTCCCCAAGGCCAGCATGATCGTGATGAGCCATTCCGCCCCCGATAGCCGCGCCGCAATCACTCATACGGCCCGCATGGCCGACAAGCTGCGCTGAGCCATGGCTGACCACGTCACCCCCAATCTGCCATCGCGCGATTTCGATGTGACAGAGGCGTTTTATGCGAAGCTGGGCTTTGCGACGAGTTGGAAGGATCGCGGCTGGATGATCCTGCAGCGCGGCGGTTTGCAGCTCGAATTCTTCCCCTATCCTGACCTCGACCCAGCTACGAGCTCGTTCGGCTGTTGCCTGCGGTTGGATGATCTCGATGCCATGGTGGCATTGGTGAACGCGGCGGGAGCCGAGGAAAAAAGCACCGGCTGGCCGCGCTTCAAAGCTCCGCAACTGGAGGCGAGCGGCCTGAGGATCGGCTACCTGATCGATCCCGACTGCACGCTGGTGCGGCTGATCCAGAACCCCGACTGACCGCATGCCCGCGAAAATCAAGATTTGCGGGATCAGCACACCCGAGGCGCTCGATGCGACCATCGCGGCGCGGGCGGACTATGCCGGGTTGGTGTTCTATCCAGCGTCGCCCCGTGCGGTTACGTCGAATGTCGCGGGCGCTTTGACATCGCGCGCAGCTGGCCAGATCGCCATGGTCGGTTTGTTCGTCGATGCGGATGATGCTGTCATCGCCGACGCACTGGTGGCAGCCAAGCTGAACGCGCTGCAGCTGCACGGTTCGGAATCGCCCGAACGCGTGGCCCAGTTGCGCGCGCGGTTTGGCAAGCCGGTGTGGAAGGCGCTGCCCGTCGCCAGCGCCAGCGATGTCGCACGCGCCGCAGCCTATGCCGGGGCGGCGGACTTGATCTTGTTCGACGCCAAGACCCCCAAAGGCGCGCTGCCCGGCGGCATGGGGTTGGCGTTCGACTGGTCGCTGCTGGCCGGATATCGCGGTGCCTTGCCGTGGGGGCTGGCAGGCGGGCTAAATCCGACGAATGTTGCCGAGGCGATTGCGCGCACCGGAGCGCCGCTGGTCGATACCTCCAGCGGCGTCGAAAGCGCGCCGGGCGTCAAGGATACCGACAAGATTACCAATTTCGCCTTTGCGGTGCGCTTGGCCTAAATCGCGTCGATCAATAGGCGTCGTTCAGCGCAAAGATCGGCTTGCGGGTGCGCCACTGCCCTCGGGTGAAGTCGGGAAAATCTAACGTGCGATTGCCCTCAGCAATCGATTGTTCCGACAGAGGCGTGATCGCGCTCCAGGCCAGCGCGTCGTAAATGTCGATTGGCATCGGGGCCTTGGCCTTCAGCGCCTCGACAAAAGCGTGGATCACGAACCAGTCCATCCCGCCATGCCCGGCCCCTGCCGCCAGATCGGCGTAGCGTTTCCATAGCGGGTGATCGTATTTCGCAAACCAGCCCTCGGCAGGCTCCCAGCGGTGCGGCTGTGGGCTCTTGCCCTCCAGATAGATCGACTTGTTGACGTCCATCCACAGCCCCTCGGTGCCTTGCACCCGAAAGCCGAGAGAATAGGGGCGCGGCAGCGAGGTGTCGTGGCACAGCATGATCGTTTCACCATTAGTGCAGCCGATCATGGTGTTGACCACATCACCCAGTGCGAATTTCACCTCGGCGTTGGGATGATCGGCAGAGCCGTTCTTGACGACATAATCATGCAGCCCGCGCGCCTTACAGCCGAAGCCGCCAGCGCCCGCTTCGCCCGGCAACGCGACCTTCAGGGTGCGGGTCTGCGGCGGGTAGCACACGCCGGCATCGGCGCAGCCCTGGTACTTCACGGTCAGGGTGGTCGCGCTCGCGCCGGCCGCGGGCGTGCCGGTGAGGGTGCCGAGCAATTCCTTGCGGTAGGTTTCGACGTCGCCGAAGAATTCGTCGCGGTAGGCCTTGCCCTTCGGCAGCGCCATGGTCGCGCCGGTGAAGGCGGCATCGGCCTTGACCGAGGTGCGGTGCCGGTACAGGTAATAGCCGTCGGCGATCCGCCAGCGCACCTCGATGCGGTCCGGCGCGGTGGCCTGCGCGGACAGGACGAAGACCTCGTCGACCGGCGGCAGTTCGAAGTCCTGGGCGACGGCCGAGGTCGCGGGCAGCGCAAGCAGCAGGGCGAGCCCGGCCAGCCAGCGGCGCAGGCGGATCGTGGATGCGGTCATTGGCTCAGTTTACCGGTCGGCTCTCGGCGGCCAGCCATTGCAGGTATTCGGGCAGGCCGGACGCGGCTTCGACCGCGAGCAGCTCCGGGAGTTCGTAGGGATGCAGTTGGCGCAGGCGTTCCTGCAGGGCGGGGTAGGCCTCGGCACTGGTCTTGACCAGCAGCAGGACCTCGGCCGCGGCCTCGACCTTGCGTTGCCAGCGATAGACCGAACGCAGGCCGGGCAGGAGGTTGACGCAGGCGGCCAGGCGCTCGGCCACCAGCGCGGTGGCGATGCGCTCGGCGCTGTCGGCGTCGGGACAGGTGCAGAAGCAGATCAGGGCGCTCACCGGCATAGGGTAGCGGCTGCCCCGATCCGGCGGGCCTGGCGGACATCCGCGTGCGGCCCTTGAAAGTCGGCGGGCCCGCCCCATCTCGGTGGCATGCCGGGTTCGCCCGGTTCTGTTGTCCGCGGTTTGGCACTCGCTTCGCGCGACTGCTAAAATCGCCGGGTTTTTCCACGTCAATCAACCATTTACCGAGGTTGCCATGTCCAATATCAAGCCGCTGCACGACCGCGTGGTCATCAAGCGCATGGAAGAAGAGAAGCTGTCCGCCGGCGGGATCGTGATCCCGGATTCGGCCACCGAGAAGCCGATCAAGGGCGAAGTCGTCGCCGTCGGCACCGGCAAGGTGCTGGACAACGGCCAGGTCCGCGCGCCGCAGGTCAAGGTCGGCGACAAGGTGCTGTTCGGCAAGTACAGCGGCACCGAAGTGAAGCTGGACGGCGTCGAGCTGCTGGTGGTGAAGGAAGACGACCTGTTCGCGATCCTCGGCTGATCGCGCGTCGCTCCCACACATTTCTCATCCGAATAATTTTTCGAGGTAATTCGCAATGGCTGCCAAGGACATTCGTTTCGGCGAAGACGCGCGCTCCAAGATGGTGCGCGGCGTCAACGTGCTCGCCAACGCCGTGAAGGCGACCCTCGGCCCGAAGGGCCGCAACGTCGTGCTGCAGAAGAGCTACGGCGCGCCGACCATCACCAAGGACGGCGTCTCCGTCGCCAAGGAAATCGAACTGGCTGACGCGTTCGAGAACATGGGCGCGCAGATGGTGAAGGAAGTCGCTTCCAAGACCTCCGACAACGCCGGCGACGGCACCACCACCGCCACCGTGCTGGCGCAGGCGTTCATCCGCGAGGGCATGAAGGCGGTCGCCGCCGGCATGAACCCGATGGACCTGAAGCGCGGCATCGACCAGGCGGTGAAGGCCGCGGTCGGCGAACTGAAGTCGCTGTCCAAGCCGTCGTCGACCAGCAAGGAAATCGCCCAGGTCGGCGCGATCTCCGCGAACTCGGATGCCAACATCGGCGACCTGATCGCGCAGGCGATGGACAAGGTCGGCAAGGAAGGCGTGATCACGGTCGAGGAAGGCAGCGGCCTGGACAACGAACTCGACGTGGTCGAGGGCATGCAGTTCGACCGCGGCTACCTGAGCCCGTACTTCGTCAACAACCAGCAGTCGATGTCGGCCGACCTGGATGATCCCTTCATCCTGCTGTACGACAAGAAGATCTCCAACGTGCGCGACCTGCTGCCCGTCCTCGAGGGCGTGGCCAAGGCCGGCAAGCCGCTGCTGATCGTGGCGGAGGAAGTCGAAGGCGAAGCGCTGGCGACCCTGGTGGTCAACACCATCCGCGGCATCGTCAAGGTCTGCGCGGTGAAGGCCCCGGGCTTCGGCGACCGTCGCAAGGCGATGCTGGAAGACATGGCGATCCTGACCGGCGGCGTGGTGATTTCCGAGGAAGTCGGCCTGTCGCTGGAGAAGGCCACCATCAAGGACCTCGGCCGCGCCAAGAAGATCCAGGTGTCGAAGGAAAACACCACCATCATCGATGGCGCCGGCGAAGGCGCGGGCATCGAGGCGCGCATCAAGCAGATCAAGGCGCAGATCGAGGAGACCTCCTCCGACTACGACCGCGAGAAGCTGCAGGAGCGCGTGGCCAAGCTGGCCGGCGGCGTTGCGGTGATCAAGGTCGGTGCCGCCACCGAAGTCGAGATGAAGGAAAAGAAGGCGCGCGTCGAAGACGCCCTGCACGCGACCCGTGCGGCCGTCGAGGAAGGCATCGTCCCGGGCGGCGGCGTCGCCCTGATCCGTGCCAAGGCGGCGATCGCCGGCATCAAGGGCGTGAACGAAGACCAGAACCACGGCATCCAGATCGCCCTGCGCGCGATGGAAGCCCCGCTGCGCGAGATCGTGACCAATGCCGGCGATGAGCCGTCGGTCATCCTCAACCGCGTGGTCGAAGGTTCGGGTGCGTTCGGCTACAACGCCGCCAACGGCGAGTTCGGCGACATGATCGAGTTCGGCATCCTGGACCCGACCAAGGTCACCCGCACCGCGCTGCAGAACGCCGCGTCGATCGCGGGCCTGATGATCACCACCGAAGCGATGGTGGCCGAGGCCCCGAAGAAGGACGAGCCGGCGATGCCGGCCGGCGGCGGCATGGGCGGCATGGGCGGCATGGATTTCTAAGCCCCGCGATCCATCAAGCAAGACCACAAAGCCCGGCCTCGTGCCGGGCTTTGTGCGTTCTGGCGTCCGAGGCGGGAGACTTCCTACCCGCCCCGCGGCAATGTCTGACGCGAAGATCAGAAAACGCCGATATGAACGCGTGCTCGCGGGCGCAACCCTGAGCAGCCGTCCCTGCAACGGAGCGCTGCGTGCCGCGCCTGACCGCACCCCGGCGGCAGGCCGAGGTGTGCGCGCCACTGCCGGCCGCCCACGCCGCTGCGCGTTACGCGCGCCACCTGCCCGAGCGCACGCTGCTGTACGCGCTAGTGCAGGCGCACTACCCGGACTTCATCGCGCGTCTTGAGGCCGAAGACCGCCCGCTGCCCGAGTATGTGCGCGAGGAGTTCGAGACCTACCTGCGCTGCGGCGTGCTCGAGCACGGCTTCCTGCGCGTGGTCTGCGAGCACTGTCGTGCCGAGAGGCTGGTGGCGTATTCCTGCAAGAAGCGCGGGCTGTGCCCGAGCTGCGGCGCACGGCGCATGGCCGAGTCGGCGCGGCATCTGGTGGACGAGGTGTTCGGCCCGCGGCCGGTGCGGCAATGGGTGCTGAGTTTCCCGTACCCGTTGCGCTTCCTGTTCGCCAGCAAGCCTGAGGCGATCGGCCCGGTGCTGGGCATCGTGCATCGTGTGATCGCCGGTTGGCTTGCCGATCAGGCCGGCGTGCCGCGGGATACGGCGCAATGCGGCGTGGTGACCCTGATCCAGCGCTTCGGCAGCGCGCTGAATCTCAACATCCACTTCCACATGCTGTGGCTCGACGGCGTGTACGAGGACACCACCGAGCGTCCGCAGCGCAAGCCGCGCCTGCACCGCACCCGTGCGCCCACATCGGCGCAACTGACGGAACTGGCCAACACCATCGCGCATCGCGTGTGCCGGCACCTGTCGCGCCGCGGCTGGCTCGAAGGCGAAGACGAATCCGTGTTCCTGTCCGACAGCGCGGGTAGCGACGACGGCATGGATGGGCTGCGGATGAGTTCGATGACCTACCGCATCGCCACCGGTCGCGACGCTGGCCGCAAGGTCGTCACGCTGCAAACGCTGCCTGGCGACGCCGGTCCGCTGGAGGGCGACGCCGGCAAGGTCGGCGGCTTCTCGCTGCATGCCGGCGTGGCCGCGGAAGCACACGAAAGCCACAAGCTCGAAAAGCTGTGCCGCTACATCACGCGCCCGGCGATCAGCGAGCAGCGGCTATCGATCTCGCCACAGGGCAGGGTGCGTTACCAGCTCAAGACGCCGTGGCGCAATGGCACCACGCATGTCGAATGGGATGCGGTGGACTTCATCGCCAAGCTGGCGGCACTGGTCCCGCCGCCACGCGCGCATCTCACCCGCTTCCACGGCGTATTCGCCCCGAATGCAAACCTGCGCGCGCAGCTGACGCCCTCGGGGCGCGGCAGGCGGCCTGCGGGCGATGCGGCGCCAGTGGACGTCAGCGCCCACGACGAGCCGCGCAGCCCCGAGCAGAAGCGCCGTGCGATGAGCTGGGCGCAACGGCTCAAGCGGGTCTTTTCCATCGACATCACCACCTGCGCCCACTGCGGCGGCGCGGTGCGGATCGTCGCCAGCATCGAAGACCCCAAGGCCATTCGCGCCATCCTCGCCCACTTCGAGAAACACGGCGCGCTGGAGCAAGCGCACTACCGGCCCGCAGCGCGCGCCCCGCCGCCCGCCGCGTGATGAGGCGCCGGCCACACAGCCGGCAGCCAAGCCAGAGTCCGATCCGATGCGGCCACGACCCCGCAGGGCTGCGCTCGGCCCTGTGCCGGGATTCGGTGAGAAATGGCTACGCACTGAGCCGCTGCGTGGCCCCGCGATGTCGAAAACCCACGCATGAACCCCCGATCTGTGCCCGATCTGTGCCCAAAGCGGCGCTTGCGCGGCCGCTTCCTACCCGCCAGACTCGCCAAAAAGGGCGGTTGAACTTCCTATACCCATATCCCACTTTAGGTTTGGCAGCACCTTTTCAATCAGGTGGTTGTTTACACCAATCCAGCTATTGGCCAATTGAATATTGGTTTCGTCTACTTTTTTTGATTTTTTAAACAGCTTGGTAAAACCGAGTGCCAAAACAGGGGGACCATGTAAAAACGTGCTTCCTGTAATGACTGAACCAACTGTGAGTCCTTTACTGACTTTTTGCAATAAGGATGCTTTTTTATGAGCAGTAGACATAAATCTAACCTTGAGTGTAGAGATTTAAAAAAATGTTCCAACTATAAACAACGGAAATTGAAATACAATTGTATATTTGAAGATGTTGACATTTTTTATGGATTTACCCATTTTCTGCAATTTTAATCCACTTTATCATAAGTGAAGCATTGGTATTTGGTGTATAAAGTTCTTAAAAACTTTTATTGAAACATATATCTCATGTTTTTAGAAATCCGATAAATTGAAAACAATGGAGGGCAGAGTAAAACTTGAAGTGCGACATAAACCACCTAATTAATTTAAAGGGTTTATGGAGTATATAAAATTGTCATACCATCATCTTAACTTTGAAGATCGTACTGCATTAATGCTTGAGTCAAGAAAAGAAGGCTTTTCAGCCAGAAAATTTGCTGAACTCATTAAAAGACATCCTAGTACGATCTATCGTGAGCTTAAAAGAAATAGCATCAATGACGTTTATCAAGCTCAATATGCTTCTGATAACACTTTTGCTAGACGTAGACGTGGTCACAGAAAACTCAAAATCGATTCAATCCTCTGGAAATTTATTGTTGAAGCGATCCGTTGTTTATGGTCTCCTCAGCAAATAGCAAAGCGTTTAAAGACATTTCCTGATTTGGATCAAACAATGAATGTAAGCCATACAACGATTTATTCAACGATACGAGCATTACCCAAGGGTGAGTTGAAAAAAGGGCACTGTTGCAAATAGTCGGTGGTGATAAACTTATCATCCCCTTTTGCTGATGGAGCTGCACATGAACCCATTCAAAGGCCGGCATTTTCAGCGTGACATCATTCTGTGGGCCGTACGCTGGTACTGCAAATACGGCATCAGTTACCGTGAGCTGCAGGAGATGCTGGCTGAACGCGGAGTGAATGTCGATCACTCCACGATTTACCGCTGGGTTCAGCGTTATGCGCCTGAAATGGAAAAACGGCTGCGCTGGTACTGGCGTAACCCTTCCGATCTTTGCCCGTGGCACATGGATGAAACCTACGTGAAGGTCAATGGCCGCTGGGCGTATCTGTACCGGGCCGTCGACAGCCGGGGCCGCACTGTCGATTTTTATCTCTCCCGTCGTAACAGCAAAGCTGCATACCGGTTTCTGGGCAAATCCTCAACAACGTGAAGAAGTGGCAGATCCCGCGATTCATCACGGATAAAGCGCCCGCCTATGGTCGCGCGCTTGCTCTGCTCAAACGCGAAGGCCGGTGCCCGTCTGACGTTGAACACCGACAGATTAAGTACCGGAACAACGTGATTGAATGCGATCATGGCAAACTGAAACGGATAATCGGCGCCACGCTGGGATTTAAATCCATGAAGACGGCTTACGCCACCATCAAAGGTATTGAGGTGATGCGTGCACTACGCAAAGGCCAGGCCTCAGCATTTTATTATGGTGATCCCCTGGGCGAAATGCGCCTGGTAAGCAGAGTTTTTGAAATGTAAGGCCTTTGAATAAGACAAAAGGCTGCCTCATCGCTAACTTTGCAACAGTGCCTGTGCAGGCGGATCAAACCGCCGTAGAGGTCTTTGTCAGTCATTTTTTGTGCCTCACAGAGCGACGCTCAACAGCCACCCAGCTGCACCGCTACCGAGGACAACCAGCCACGGCGGGAGCTTCCAGAACATAAGTGCGACAAGGGCAACTAATGCCAAGCCGAAGTCTTGCGGCTGAAAGATGGCGCTAGTCCATACAGGCTGATACAGCGCGGCCAGCAGCAAGCCGACTACAGCGGCATTGATCCCGGCCAGCGCAGCTTGGATGCCTGTATTGCGGCGCAAACGCTCCCCAAATGGCATTGATCCGACGACCAGCAAGAACGAGGGGCGAAGATAGCCAGCAGACACACAATGCCGCCGATCCAGCCCGACGGGGCGGTGTTCATCGAGGCACCAAGAAACGCGGCGAACGTGAACAAAGGGCCGGGCACCGCTTGAGCTGCCCCGTACCCCGCGAGAAAGGATTCATTGTTGACCCAGCCGGAGGGCACCACTTCGGCTTGCAGTAATGGCAGCACAACGTGACCACCGCCGAACACCAGTGATCCGACACGATAGAAGGAATCCACCATTGCCATGGTTTGACTTGGCATCAGTTCGGCCAACACCGGCAGGCCAATCAGCAAGACAAAGAACAGCGAGAGCCAAAGCACGCCGGCCCGGTGACTGACCGTGATAGGTAGGGGGTCATGCTCAACAACTTTCGCTGGCTTGAACAATAACCGGCCTGCGATGCCTGCGATAGCAATCACGCCAACCTGTCCCCACGCGGACGGCACAAGTAAAACGACGCAGGTAGCAATTGCCATGATGGTGACTCGCAGCCCATCCGTGCATAGGTTACGCGCCATGCCCCATACTGCTTGAGCGACCACGGCCACAGCCACCACTTTTAAGCCATGCAACGCGCCCTGCGAGACGTAATCGCCATAGCTGGAGATGCCGAGCGCAAAAAGGATCAAGGCTATGGCAGACGGCAGCGTGAAGCCAGCCCAAGCAGCCAGCGCCCCGCTGTATCCAGCCCGAGACAGTCCTACCGCTATGCCGACCTGGCTGCTTGCAGGCCCTGGCAAGAACTGACAAAGCGCGACCAAGTCAGCATAGCTCCGTTCGGAGAGCCAGCGCCGCCGTGTGACAAATTCGGCGCGGAAGTAGCCCAAGTGCGCAATGGGGCCGCCAAAAGATGTCAATCCAAGCCGCAGAAAAATAAGAAAGACCGACCATGGTCTGCTGTCATCGGTAGGGTTATTCGTCATACTTTCGCCTTCATGATCTGCAACGAGTTGATCAATAATAAGCGAAATTCGATAACGAAATTCGATATAAATCTAGAAAAAAATACCTCTATGTGTACTACGCAGTTTTAGCTGTGGCTTTCACAGGAGCACGCTTACTTACGGCTTAGCGTGCTTTATTTTCCGTTTTCTGAGGCGATCCCTAGGAGCTCGGATCTCAGGACGAAGGTCTCCGCGAATGTCCGGTCGATCCGCGCGACGTCCCAGGCGGGCGTTCCCTTGGCGGACATCCACGCCGCAGCGTCGTGCATCAGCCGCACAACCTCGTCGATATCACCCGAGCAGGCGACCCGAACGTTCGGAGGCTCCTCGCTGTCCATTCGCTCCCCTGGCGCGGTATGAACCGCCGCCTCATAGTGCAGTTTGATCCTGACGAGCCCAGCATGTCTGCGCCCACCTTCGCGGAACCTGACCAGGGTCCGCTAGCGGGCGGCCGGAAGGTGAATGCTAGGCATGATCTAACCCTCGGTCTCTGGCGTCGCGACTGCGAAATTTCGCGAGGGTTTCCGAGAAGGTGATTGCGCTTCGCAGATCTCCAGGCGCGTGGGTGCGGACGTAGTCAGCGCCATTGCCGATCGCGTGAAGTTCCGCCGCAAGGCTCGCTGGACCAGATCCTTTACAGGAAGGCCAACGGTGGCGCCCAAGAAGGATTTCCGCGACACCGAGACCAATAGCGGAAGCCCCAACGCCGACTTCAGCTTTTGAAGGTTCGACAGCACGTGCAGCGATGTTTCCGGTGCGGGGCTCAAGAAAAATCCATCCCCGGATCGAGGATGAGCCGGTCGGCAGCGACCCGCTCCGTCGCAAGGCGGAAACCCGCGCCTCGAAGAACCGCACAATCTCGTCGAGCGCGTCTTCGGGTCGAAGGTGACCGGTGCGGGTGGCGATGCCATCCCGCTGCGCTGAGTGCATAACCACCAGCCTGCAGTCCGCCTCAGCAATATCGGGATAGAGCGCAGGGTCAGGAAATCCTTGGATATCGTTCAGGTAGCCCACGCCGCGCTTGAGCGCATAGCGCTGGGTTTCCGGTTGGAAGCTGTCGATTGAAACACGGTGCATCTGATCGGACAGGGCGTCTAAGAGCGGCGCAATACGTCTGATCTCATCGGCCGGCGATACAGGCCTCGCGTCCGGATGGCTGGCGGCCGGTCCGACATCCACGACGTCTGATCCGACTCGCAGCATTTCGATCGCCGCGGTGACAGCGCCGGCGGGTCTAGCCGCCTGCTCTCATCGAAGAAGGAGTCCTCGGTGAGATTCAGAATGCCGAACACCGTCACCATGGCGTCGGCCTCCGCAGCGACTTCCACGATGGGGATCGGGCGAGCAAAAAGGCAGCAATTATGAGCCCCATACCTACAAAGCCCCACGCATCAAGCTTTTGCCCATGAAGCAACCAGGCAATGGCTGTAATTATGACGACGCCGAGTCCCGACCAGACTGCATAAGCAACACCGACAGGGATGGATTTCAGAACCAGAGAAAGAAAATAAAATGCGATGCCATAACCGATTATGACAACGGCGGAAGGGGCAAGCTTAGTAAAGCCCTCGCTAGATTTTAATGCGGATGTTGCGATTACTTCGCCAACTATTGCGATAACAAGAAAAAGCCAGCCTTTCATGATATATCTCCCAATTTGTGTAGGGCTTATTATGCACGCTTAAAAATAATAAAAGCAGACTTGACCTGATAGTTTGGCTGTGAGCAATTATGTGCTTAGTGCATCTAACGCTTGAGTTAAGCCGCGCCGCGAAGCGGCGTCGGCTTGAACGAATTGTTAGACATTATTTGCCGACTACCTTGGTGATCTCGCCTTTCACGTAGTGGACAAATTCTTCCAACTGATCTGCGCGCGAGGCCAAGCGATCTTCTTCTTGTCCAAGATAAGCCTGTCTAGCTTCAAGTATGACGGGCTGATACTGGGCCGGCAGGCGCTCCATTGCCCAGTCGGCAGCGACATCCTTCGGCGCGATTTTGCCGGTTACTGCGCTGTACCAAATGCGGGACAACGTAAGCACTACATTTCGCTCATCGCCAGCCCAGTCGGGCGGCGAGTTCCATAGCGTTAAGGTTTCATTTAGCGCCTCAAATAGATCCTGTTCAGGAACCGGATCAAAGAGTTCCTCCGCCGCTGGACCTACCAAGGCAACGCTATGTTCTCTTGCTTTTGTCAGCAAGATAGCCAGATCAATGTCGATCGTGGCTGGCTCGAAGATACCTGCAAGAATGTCATTGCGCTGCCATTCTCCAAATTGCAGTTCGCGCTTAGCTGGATAACGCCACGGAATGATGTCGTCGTGCACAACAATGGTGACTTCTACAGCGCGGAGAATCTCGCTCTCTCCAGGGGAAGCCGAAGTTTCCAAAAGGTCGTTGATCAAAGCTCGCCGCGTTGTTTCATCAAGCCTTACGGTCACCGTAACCAGCAAATCAATATCACTGTGTGGCTTCAGGCCGCCATCCACTGCGGAGCCGTACAAATGTACGGCCAGCAACGTCGGTTCGAGATGGCGCTCGATGACGCCAACTACCTCTGATAGTTGAGTCGATACTTCGGCGATCACCGCTTCCCTCATGATGTTTAACATTTTATTAACCCTTTTGCCAGATTTGGTAACTATAATTTATGTTAGAGGCGAAGTCTTGGGTAAAAACTGGCCTAAAATTGCTGGGGATTTCAGGAAAGTAAACATCACCTTCCGGCTCGATGTCTATTGTAGATATATGTAGTGTATCTACTTGATCGATCAGGCTTTTGTATATCTCCCCACCACCTGAAACAATGACATGATCCGTTATTTTCTTTAGGTTGGTTAAAGCATCTTTAATTGATGGAAAGATCAATACGTTCTCATTGTCAGATGTAAAACTTGAACGTGTTACGACCGCATACTTTCGGTTGGGTAATGCTCCCATTGATTCAAAAGTCTTGCGTCCAACCAACAGCCATTGGTTATAGGTAATAGCTTTAAACAGGAGCTGTTCACCTTTGGCACTCCATGGAATATCAGGGCCATTCCCGATAACTCCATTCTTCGATATAGCTACCATTAGTGATAGTTTCACAATTCTTCCTCAGAGGTTAACATTTTATTGTGCGGCGTCGCAGATTCATTTAGCAACCTTTTTGTCTGCGCAATTACAATTCTCGGAAGCTCGATATTCAGAGGTCCAGCCACACTCCTGAACAATTCGAGACTCCACTTCCACGTTTCATGATAGGCTACACATAGTGCTTTTGGTTCCGCGCTGCCTGTGCATGCCAGGTAGCGATTATACGAGTCCTCCGAGACATCCTTTTCGAGCGCGCGTGAAGGTGTCGGCCAGTGGTCTGTTGCCCCTTCATGGAGGCGAACCAACTTGAGTAAGTTTTCATGTGCTTTGCTGAGCAAAGCCCAGGCGCGAGCATACTCTCCCCGATTTAAAAGATTTGCCCCAAAGAGCATCAGGCTGATGAGGTTCAATACAAGTCCTTCCACCAGCGGCGCGCCTTCACGTTTCGGGGGACTGCCCACGAGAGCACTCGCGTACCTTGACAACTCTCCTGATCGGTCCAACAAAACAGCCTCCTCAAGCGAGGGAAACCACCCGTAGCCTTGCCAAGTGGAAATGACCGGTATGTCCGATTTTCGCATGAAATGGAATTCACCGCGAATGCCGTTTTCAAAAAGCGCGGTGTGGTGGCCGAAGTCATCCGGAAAGTAAGCTGCAACCGGACTTACAGCATTAAGCCACGAGCGCTGATCGAAATTTTCAAAATGATCATCCTGGATGAACACTGCAAATTCGATATCAGAGAACTCGTCACCCTCTCCGATAGCAAATGAGCCGAACATCAGCGCCGCGATTATTCGTGCATCCTCATGGCAAGCTTCCTTGAAGCGTTCGATCATTTTCTGCTGAAGCATTGAAACATCCTTTTGTTGAAGCCACTGATTCTGCGGAAAGGTATACGCAGCTTTTGTTTTATTCTTACGCACAACATTTTATTAGTAAGCATGCTCGTTTTGTCACCCGCTGATGCTTACCGTTAATTAATATAATCACTTGTATTAAATAGACTTTCTTTAAAAATACAAGACACTCTGTTATTACAAATCGTGCATGCCGTCTATCCTGCTTGCACGATGCACATTATCTCACCCAAAGAACTCATAACATTTTAATTTATTTAGCATTAAATTAAAACTCTACCGGTAAACAAGCATCTCTAGGCGTAAAAAACAGGCACTTTTTTAAATCCCAGCTAGAATAGGCTGTATAGGCAGACAGTTGCAAGACAAGGAGCGTTTTATGTCTAACAGTCCATTTTTAAATTCTATACGCACGGATATGCGACAAAAAGGTTATGCGCTGAAAACTGAAAAAACTTACCTGCACTGGATTAAGCGTTTTATTCTGTTTCACAAAAAACGTCATCCTCAGACCATGGGCAGTGAAGAGGTCAGGCTGTTTTTATCCAGCTTAGCAAACAGCAGACATGTAGCCATAAACACGCAGAAAATCGCTTTAAATGCCCTAGCTTTTTTGTACAACAGGTTTTTACAACAGCCGTTGGGCGATATTGATTATATCCCTGCAAGCAAGCCTAGACGGCTACCCTCTGTTATCTCTGCAAATGAAGTGCAACGCATTTTGCAGGTTATGGATACTCGCAACCAAGTTATTTTTACGCTGCTGTATGGTGCAGGTTTGCGCATTAATGAATGCTTGCGTTTGCGGGTTAAAGATTTTGATTTTGATAATGGCTGCATCACTGTGCATGACGGTAAGGGTGGGAAAAGCAGAAACAGCCTACTGCCCACGCGCCTAATCCCAGCAATAAAATAACTCATTGAGCAAGCGCGGCTTATTCAGCAAGACGACAACTTACAAGGCGTAGGGCCATCGCTGCCTTTTGCTTTAGATCACAAATACCCTTCTGCTTATCGACAAGCGGCGTGGATGTTTGTCTTTCCCTCCAGCACGCTCTGCAACCACCCGTATAACGGCAAATTATGCCGCCATCATCTGCATGACTCCGTTGCGCGAAAGGCATTGAAGGCAGCCGTACAAAAAGCAGGCATCGTTAGCAAGCGTGTCACTTGTCATACATTTCGTCACTCGTTTGCTACGCATCTATTACAAGCGGGGCGTGATATTCGCACTGTGCAAGAACTCTTAGGGCATAACGATGTTAAGACCACGCAAATCTATACGCATGTGTTGGGTCAGCATTTTGCCGGCACCACCAGTCCTGCGGATGGACTGATGCTACTTATCAATCAGTAAAAGTAGATAAATATCTTTATGTAGCCCTGAGTAGCCCCTGATACTTTTTATGGTGAAAAAGATAAACAATCATAGAGGGGATAAATATGAGCCAGTTCTACCATTGTTCAGATAAGTTTAAGCAAGATACTGTCAATCACAGTGACCATTCATGGTCATTACACTTCCTCCAGTTGCCAGACAATGCCTAACATAAAAACGCAAAAGCCCAAAAGTCAGAGCTTAGGTGTTCTAGGCGTTTTCTAAGCGCTGAAGAAATACGTCTTACCGTAGATTGCGTGCGTTTCTGAAGCACATTTTCCTTATACATGGCTTTATCCCAGGCAGCTTCATCAAGCTCTTGGAGTAACAAGCCAGTAATAATGCGACACTCTCGGGTTTGTAGCGAGCCGCTGGTGAGATCGGAGTTATAGCGGAAAGGGGTCATTTGTAATTATTTGTGGGTGGAGGATAGTTAACTTATTATTGTAGTTGGAAGAGGCTGCTTTCCAAACATTAGCACCTCGTAATGCTTGTTACTGTATATTAATTTATGCTCTTAGCGCATGTTAATGGGCTATTACAATGCATAATGTCCACATCAAGATAACTGTGGCTTAACACCTGTACAAGCGAAAAAAATCAATCACCTGTCCGGAAATACGGGATCACTGTAAAGTGTTGGTGAGGCAGTCTAGGAGGGGGATTTAATTTGGGATACTGATGAAAGGATTATGATCAGTTGGATATAGGATCGTACTAAGCTGAGCGGCAGGTTAGCTAGATTAGTTAACCAGATAAGTGAAATCTAGTTCCAAACTATTTTGTCATTTTTAATTTTCGTATTAGCTTACGACGCTACACCCAGTTCCCATCTATTTTGTCACTCTTCCCTAAATAATCCTTAAAAACTCCATTTCCACCCTCCCAGTTCCCAACTATTTTGTCCGCCCACAATGATTGAAATATTTGAAAACAGTAATCCAACGGGTGATTGTTTTTTTGTACAATCTAAAGGAACTGTCAGTTCATTTGATGAAACTGTAAAACTAAGTTTTCCTGTTAAAACAATAAAATACGCATTATTATTTAACGTTCCTTTTTTTATATTTTATACATCCATACCATCAAATGAAACTAAATACATATGGTTACAAAAGTATGTGGAAATACACCTTAATAATAAAAATCAAAAATGGCAGCAACAAGAATCAGTGACAATCACATTCCCTGAAGAAAATGATCTATCCTCGAATATTGAAAAAGTAAATGAACTATTAACGAATCACCGCGCAACGTCACAAAGTTTAGCATTTCTAAAAGTATATGAAGAATTAGTGTTTCACGCTAGAAATGTTTTATCTGGTGAATTTGGAGTGGGTCATACTTGTGTTATTTACTGTTATAAATTAGTAAAATTAAATTGGTTAATTAATTATCTAGCATCTAATACTTGTGTGAATATCGAAAGAATGAGTATTTTCAATATGAAAGATGCATTTGAAGAAATTGCAAGTACAAATATTATTGACAATGAAAACAGGAACGTAATTACTGAACAATTAAAATTATTGAGCGAATTGAAACAAATTATTATATCAACAGAATCAAGAGAAGAACTAGGCTGTGAAAATTACGGTTTATTCCCATTTTAATTACATCAAGTGAAATAAACATGCGAAATCTAACGGTATGGACATTATCTGAAATAACAAAACTATTCGGAACCATTAATGAGCCGTTTTTCATCGAAAAGATATGCAGATTTACCGGACGTAGTGTAAATGATGTCCTCTCAAAATTATTGAACATGGGGTTGTGTGAAATAAACTATAAGGATAATAAGATATCTACGGCTAGGAATACTAATTTAAATCACCTCATTCCTCATTCATCATTTATTCCTAAATTATTAGAACTTGGTTGGATATATGAGTTATCAAACAGGGAGGAATCTCTTAAAGCCCCCAAGTGGTGGGTAAGTAATGATCAATTCCCTATGAGCAACACTAACGATTTGAATCGTAATGAAACAGTATGGGTTAATGAAGAAATTCATACAGTTATCTCCATGATACAAAACAAGATGAACCTAAGCTCAATCGCAGATAAGATACATAGAAATCAATCATCTATAACTACAATGTTAATGGATCTTGGTATTTTGGAATGCATTGACAAGCAAGAAATATTTTTGTCTGAAGTTAATGAAGTGAAACTTTCAAAGTATACATTTAATAATGCGCTTGTTCTTATTAATCATGGATGGGTTGTTACTAGCAATAATTTACATGCGCCTAATTGGTGGCTTGAAAACAACAAGGATAATGAGAATGTCCATAATATCCACTGCAATGAAAGTGAAAAAATAACCGGTAGTGACAGCAGACAATTGTATATGTTTGTTAAAACTGAATTAGAGGGTATCCTAAACACTATTCATGAAAATAAGCGTATCGACGAATTGTCAGATGTCACGTATTTGGGTTATACACTGTCAGACTTAACAACCTACATTGGTATTACTTCAGTTAGGGCAGGGCAGCTCACAAGGAACAATAAAACCCACATGAGTTATTTTATGGATAAACCTTATAATATAAAGAAAATGTTGATTAACTTTGGTTGGAAAGTTTCAGAGGATTCATTAGCAGCTCCTGAATGGTGGTCTAATGAAGAATAAATACACTACATTCATTCGGATCATTTTTTTAACCGTCATTTGTGTATATCCAGCATATATGTTAATTCGAAAAAGAAATATAATTGATATTTCAGTATTAATATTAACTGTTTTAATTGCATTAGTAGGCGATTTTGTTGAATCTATTCCGTTAATTGAATTGTCTAAGGTATTCGCATCATTCTTTCTTCTTACAATTTATGTATATTGCTATCATATCTATTTTGAACACTCTAAAAATCATATTGATTCAATCAGCTTTAAAACAGTTAATAATAAGATAGGACATCTTGTTTTTTCCAGTGACACTATATGTTATTTTTTGCCTTTAAAAATAAGTAGCCACTTTAATATGTTATGGTTTTATGGATATTTGAGAGCCATAACCATGCACCACCAAAATAGAAAGTGATACTTTTATGACTGTTTACTAAGAAAAAAGATACTACATAACGGGTACATTGCCTTTTTGATTTCTGAAGGCTGAAGGTCATGAACTTCATAAGTACCCTTATTATTGCACTTATCCTACGAATTCTTTACCTCGTATATCGTAAACGTAAGCCTAGTTTTTATACTGTCAGTTTGGTAATAATTTCACTTATTGTATGGTCCGTTAAATCCTACCTATTGGACTATTACATTATCCCTACATCCTCTATGGCACCGACATTGAAAGCTGGTGATCTCATTTTTGCAAAGCCGGTTGATGCGCAAAAAGAGCAATTGATGCGTGGGGATATCGTGATTTTCCGAGCTCCTGCATTCCCTTCATTCATTTATGTAAAACGCATTATCGGATTGGCTGGCGATACTGTCACTTATACCGATGATAAGTCGGTCCAGATCAACGGAAGGATGATCGGGCAGCTAAACCTTCATAATGACCATACGAGTACCTATCAGGCGCTTCAGGAACGTAATGCGCAACAATATGAGTACGTCATTGATAACCGTAAACCATTCGTTAAGCCAATTTATACACAATGGGTAATCCCTGATGGATATGTTTTTGTTCTTGGCGATAACAGGGATCACTCATGGGATTCACGGTTTTTTGAAAATGCGGTTGGAACTCCACGGCATTTGCGAGGGCTTGTTAAAAAGGAACTTTTGATAAGCCGGTATTTAGCCACGGCTTTTACACTTGAGTTTATGAAAAGCGATTTTGATATAGGGGAGAATAGCTTAAAAGTAATTTCTGAAGCTCAAACGGCAGAGGGGAATGATGGGGATAAATAGAAGCTGTATCGCATTAGTTTGCTTTTTCTTGTCCTCTTGTGGTTCTACCACAGGGGCGATCACTACACACGAGCATCTTGTGACGCAAGCCGCACAAGATAAGCATGTCAGTTCTGGTGGCTTCGACAGAGTAGCTGATACCTATGTACTGGCAAGAGAGATTACTGGTCTTGAATCCAACGAAATAAAGCAACTCTATGAGGTGAAGGGGAGTGGCAACACATTAATAAAAATTGATATGGCATCTATACCATGCTCGATATTGCTTAAAAAGAACACAAGTCAAAGTAGTGAGATTTGGCTTATAACTGATATGGGTTGCAATGAATATTTATAAAATCTCAGTAATCAGCTCCCTTTTATTTTCTTCTATGTCATACAGCAAACCTGTTTTTATAGGAGATTCACTTACCTATGAGATAGCTAAAGGGTACAGCACAATCCAAGCTGTTGATGCTCGATACAAAGTAGGTAGCGGATTATCCACAAAGAAGATCCTTGATTGGCAGAGATACGCAGAGCAATTCAGTTTTGAAAAATACGATACCGTTTATGTGATTCTCGGTACTAACGACCATGTTCAAATATCAGAAAAAGAAAAGTACACCTCTAAAGTTCGGCATTTTATCCAAACCATAAAAGCCAGAAACCAAAATGTGATCTGGTTACTTCCTCCAACCCTTAAAGACCCCGCCAAAAACAGACTATTAGATAACACTCGGCAAGCCATAATGACGGCTTCGCAGATAGAGGGGATCACCACCGTAGATACACGAACGGTTCTTGGTGAAACATACAAGGATGTCATAGATGGGACAACAGTTCGCACAAAGGATGGAATACATATCACTCCGAACGGAGCCTTACTTACTGTGACACAGCTACTATTTTAGTAAATTGGAATGTTGTAATGAGAAGAAAGCGTAGATTTAAGAAACGAAATCCCTATGTAACTAATATGAATATTGCTTTTATATTCTATATGACCACTCTGGTATTTCTTAGATTTGATTCTATTGCGAGAGTTTTAACTTTAGTAATACCTTTATTTGCTGTTTATATATTGTCACCTAGCAGCAAAATATTGCGGTTACACAAGAAAAAGAAACCTGAATGGGCTTCAGTGGGAATCAAAAGAAATGCCCCTCTATTAAACCCTCAAGTTGCATTAGTGATAATTGCTGTTACCGCAATAACTGTATTTTTTCTTCGTTATGATCATGTGATAACAACGAAAATCATACAACTGATATGGGGAGATATTAAAACAGCATATGCTGATATTTTCGGGAAAAGCAGTGCGAATAAATTATTCTCTCTGAGGAATATCCCAGTTTGTACATATTATACATTCCATATATTACGCTCGTGCGTTGCATTTCTGCTCGTGGCTTATTCTGCAAGTGTCTATTTTCGTTATAAACAACAAACTATGTTTAAAAAGGTACTTTTTAACGCCACCTATCATGAAGATGCATTGCAATTTATCCGAGAACTATCATGGAGAGAATTTGAGGAATTTATAAGAGAGTTATTCAACAGCCTTGGGTACAGAGCTACTGTAACTAATTATGGTCCAGATGGTGGGAAAGATATCATTATGGAACGTGATGGAATCAAAGTTTTCGCTCAATGCAAACACTGGAAATCTGACAATGTAGGTGTTGCTATCGCTCGTGAAATGGTTGGTGTACTAGAAGCAGAACCCGAATTTAAGCATGTATTTCTAGTCACATCAGGTAAGTTTTCTAACGATGCAGTTCTATACAGTCACAGAACATCCGACCGTCTGACACTCATGGATGGAAAAATGATAGCCGATAAATTATTGCTGTTAAGAAAGTAATTTATTGCTGTTAAGAAAGTAATCCGCTTTTAGAACCATTGCGCCCTATTCGTAGGGCGTAATTCTATAACATATAGCAGATACACGTAACACAGATTATTGAGGCTCAAAATGACGGATGTTTCTTCCAATACTAAAAAAAATGAAAGTAAAAAAGGACTTGGTTTTCTTCTGAATAAAAAATCCATGATTGCAGTTGCAGTTTCAGCGGGTGCAATAGCAGCATTTGTTTTACTAAAACCAGCAACAGACGCGACAGAAATTGATGTTAATTATTATAGTGACGTTGAAACCTCTATTCCTGTTTTTAACAATCCAAAAGAGGCAGAACCAGAATCGAACAGTGCCGAGAACGTAGCTAAAACCGATTCTCCGACATCTGAAGCTAAATCCGACACTGTTACAGGTGACGTAGCTAAAACGCTTTCAGAAGCAGTAGAGGAACATTCTGGCGATACAGAAAAACAGAATCCATCTGATAGCGAACAAAGCATTAATGACATGCTTGAGCATGTTAGCGAAGCAGCTACTTCAGTAGTGGAACACACTCAGGCATTAAGTACCAATTTTACAGGTCAACCACCTGCACCGGCAGCTCAGGAACTCAGTGATGTGTATTACAGCAATCAGGCTCCTACTCAGCAACAAGACTTTAAAAACGTATTCGATGCAGCGTTGGAAGAAAGAAACAAACGTCTTGAAATTGACCAAAACCTCGACTATGTAGGGAAGCAATTAACGATCCCCTACGCTCCAAATTCACAAACTAAAGTTTATCTATACCGTAATTTTTCGGTGAAAATTTTCCTACCTGCACAACCCGAAGCCGTGAAAGAGCTTAATTATTTCATCAATGGCTCTGACCATGACGATCATTTCGATATCAAATTATTACCAAATAATATTTTGCTTTTATCGAAAAAACCAAGTTCTGAAGTGTGGGGCGGCACAGACTTATTCATCACTCACGGTAAGCAAAATTATACATTTATATTACTGAGCGCGAAAAACCCAGATGAAAGAACTGATTCTATTCACTATGAAAAGTAAGCGCGCACACCACCAGTAAATGATCGTTAACTCTCCCAAAACCACCTTACAGCCCCTTTTGGGGCTTTTTGGATTCAAAATGGAAAAATACACGAGTCTGAGAACAATAGCTGACGATATTCAGATGTACCCATATTCATATCTTTTATGCCGTCAATTATTAAAAGAGGAATACATCGAGGGCGAGGCTGTGATTGGTATCTATAAGAAAGAACTGGTCCAAACTCCGGAGACAGAATTAGCTTACACGAACAGTATTTTGCAATACTCATGGATCGAGACAAAGGCTCATACCATCATAGACCCTTTAATTGATTTCCGCGCCGGAAACCAAGCGGTTAACCTTAACGAAAGAAGCAAAACTGCAAATTATCATGCTGGCGTAAATCCCTTGAAAATTACGAAGGAATTACTTCCAAAACATCGTTGCTCTGATGAAGTGTTTACACTCATGAGAGGAGCTGAATCAGAGGCTATGAGGCGAATTTTAGGTCTAGAACAAAACCCCAATGGGATCACAATGACTGAAGCGGCTTATATAGCAAATTATCATACGTGCAATTACCTAGGGTATGATAGAATTATTTTGAATTTTTTTATTAAACACAAATTAACATCAATCCTAATAAACGAATAATTGTGACTTTGTTCACGTGCAAAATAAAACAATATAAGAGTAAATCATGCCAGATTTAGAATACTACTTACTTTCCCCTGCTTCACACAAAGGCGTAGAAAATGAACATGCAAATTCAGGTAGAATGTTAGACCGATATTTGAATACTAATGGTCGTTGGAGTGCTTTTCCGCCCAAGAAAAACATTAGTTTATTATATTGGAACTCAAGAGATGAAATATTAAAATCCGCTGAAATTGCAATTAACTCGGGGCGAAATGTGCATATTTGTAAAATATCAACAACTGAAAAAGTAAACCAAGATAGAATGATTAATTACAACGAAAATCATTTGTCCTGCCTAACAGGATATATAAAATAACTACTCGTGAGATTACATGCAGATATGTGTAATATATCTGCATTTGATTATTTATTTTGTAAATTTAAAATTAATATTTTTTCTTTCCTTTTTTATAATTTTCTTCTTTTCTTGCTCTATAAACTCACTTAAAAAGGTATAAAATTCCTCCGGATTCTTTTTAACCGTTTCCTTTAATAAATCATAAGCCTCTTGATTATATGGTGTGTAATTGGTTAGGAGTTGGTCTAAATATTCCGTTTTATTATTTGCAACTCTTACCCCATATATTCTATAAATAATATATCCAGCCAGAATTGACAAAGGAAAAGAAAAAAATAAACTTATCTCAAACTTAATAGATAAAACTAGCAGAAATATAAAAAATACTGCAATAGCCGGTCTAAATGTTAAATTAGCCAATTCACGATTAACTTGCACCTCATCTTGTTCAAAGCACCGTTGAATCTGCATAAGGCTTGATTTCTTTGTTTTTGACATAATACTCTCCTTTATTAGTTTTGATTCGCTATGATTTATTATCATCAAATAGTTGTCAGATTTACTTGGTCTGAGTTAAAAACAAATGAAGTTCATCCGGTGTAACTATTGGAATAGTTCTTTTTTTATCCTTTCTGTACTTTATTAATGAGATTATTTCCATAATTACCATTGATACAGATAAGGCTTTCGTGGCTCTTGTTACTGCAACATATAACAAATTTAATTCATCATTAATAAATATTAGATTCTGTTTTTGTTTTGGTGTTTTCTCAATATATTCAACTAATGAAACATAATCATCATCAATCTCAATATATTCCCATTCAAGTCCTTTCGATGAATGTGCAGTTACAAGCGTTAAATCAGCATCATTGTAATTATTAACTGCTGCTTCTTTAATTTTATCAACCAGCTCTAGAATATCAGGCTCATTTTCAATTAGATGTATCGTCCTTTTCAATGTATTGTCGCCTGAGTTCTCTGCAACGCTTACAACGCGATTCCAATTGGGGTAGTCATATAAAAATGCTTTTCTCTTTATCATTTTAGTATTGCCGATATACAGATAGTAAAAATCAGCAATATCGTCTAAAGCATACCTATCAATACCACCTACGAAGAACACTTTTTTACCACATCTTCCAGCTTCAATTGCATTGATCAACACAGATAGATTGGTGCGTGAAATCACTGTTCTAGGGAAGATATTCTTGACTTCAGCTTTACTTATGAGCCTATCAGTAATACCGGTCGTTTTAAGGCTAACAGTCTCCCCTTTTAACATCAGTATGGCATTTGCTATAGCAGCTACACATCGTCCAAACCGATAGGACGTAGTTAAACGCAATATCTGAGCTCCATCACGTACAGATGCATCTAGGGCATCATTTGCCCCACGCCACCGGTTGATCATCTGGTGCGTATCACCAACAAAGATTCGTTTGCACTCACATTTATCAAGCATTGCCTTCGTTACTAAGTTGGCATCCTGTGCTTCATCAAACAAAATTATGTCGAACCATGTATGCAGGGGAGGGGCGACCAACTGGAAATATTTTATGTAAAAGTCAGGGGGGGCAGGAAAATCACTTTGAGGGTCAGCCTGTAATTCAAAAATGAGTTTTGCATTTTCTAAAGCGCTTTTCCGAACATTATCAGCATGTTTTTTACCATTGCTTGTGTTCTCTGTTGGAACGTGATGTATCTGTAAAGAATAATCATCAGACCTATAAAATTTATTTAAAGTCTCGATTATGAGAAATTGCAATTGAACAGATGTAATGTTTAGTAGCCTTGCCACATCGAATCCATTGAAATTAAACTTCATTTTGTATTTCAAATTCTTCAAATACCGATATGCCATTGCATGAGTGGTGATCACTTTGGTATTAGAAGGAAATTTTTGTGATGCTTCTGTCTGTATGCCTTTGTTGTAGGCTAAGTACAAAATACGTTTATCCGGATTACGCTTTGCCAATTGAGTCAATATGAAGGTTTTTCCAGAACCTGCATAAGCCTGACAACAAATATACTTTTCTTCTGAGGCTAAAATTGCTTCTTGTTCTTGAGAAAGAGTGATTTTTGGCATACCTTTCAATCCATTACTATTCGCAGGAATGGAGAATATCATAGAAATGAAGCGACTTTAGAGGGTAATGAAATTCTTAAGGGAGCGAAATTTATAATAATAAAGCCGTATATAAATACGGCTTTCTGTATAACGAGATTTTATTTGCCAATTATAAAACTGGCAGTGCAGTGGTCACTGCTACTGATGAAGTCATGATACCGTTGATGATATCCGGTGCGTAGTACAGACCAATTGCCGCACCAACCGCCACTGCAAAGGTCATTAACGACTGACGAACAACCGCCGCCGCAATACCAACAACGACAATCAGACCCACTAACACACGTCCTAATGACCCCTGCATATATGCAGTGATTTGCATCCATACTTCTTTGAAACCGGACTGTTCGGTTCCTTTGCCATAGGCGAACATAACTGCCAATGCCGCTACACACAACACAGCTAAAACTACGAAAAGCAGTTTTTTGGTATCAATTTTAGGCATGGCACATGTTTTTACTAATTGCATATCTAACCCTTCTATATTTACAGTATTAAATTGACAGCAAACTACTATCAACGTGGATTTTACATTTACTAATTAATATTTATCTTTTGAAAGGTTGCTAAAACGAATTGGTTTTATTGTGATTTTTTCATCATGACTTCGATGGTGTTTACAAACATATCCATTGGTACAGCACCTTCTATCACACGTTTTTCTCCTGTTTTATTATCAACTATTACCGTTGTAGGAGTGCCTGAAACACCAAGAGCTCGACTTTCTGCCTTGTCTTTATCTAAAGTTAACTTTACAGAATCAGTTTTAAGGCATGTGTTATACGCAACAGGGTCTAACTCAAACATTCCGACCATATCTGCGGTAGCAAAATCAATTTCATGATTCCCCCACATTGAAATGATCTTCCAGTGATTGTCAGTGTTTTGAGCGCCAGCGCAGAGCATTTTCACGGCATAATCCGTAGCATTCGGCTCGTGGAATGGTAGAGGGCTGTTTTTCCATTTCCAATTGACTAAGCCACCGTTCGCCTTATCAACTAATGTTTTAGGAGTAGACGCGAAACGTTGGCAATATGGACATTGGAAATCCATATATGTTACAAGCGAAAATCTTGCGTTTTCATTGCCATACGTTAGTGTGTTGGAATCAAGCTGGACCTGAGAAAGATTGAGATCTGGTTCTTCAGGTTGCGCTTCAGGCTGTTGCACCGGCTCAGTATTTTCGGACAGAGACAAAATTTTGCTTAAAGACTGATTTACACCCGCACTTTCTGTTTTTATATGATTTTGAATAGTAATTGACGAAGCCAATAGTGCATTCGTTTCCTTTAACTCACTTGTGGTTAAATAGGTACTGGTTATTCCTACGCCAACCATTGTAGTTAAAAGCGCAATCACTGATTTTTGATACGTTGATAATTTATTCATAATGAAAAATACCTTTCTACTTTATTGCAGGTGATGGTTCGTTTTGGTTATTAATATAGATTTTCATCCGGTAGTTTTTGAGAGAATCGGGTTCTCCATTTTGCAAAATAGCCAATTCTTCATTAGTTAATTTATGCTCCGGATCTGAACAGTATTTTTCTTTAATACGAATATATTCATTTCGAGAATTTCTATTTTCAGGTGTTTCCTTCAGAAAATAGCTTCGTGAATTTTCTCCGCAAAACGATGGTAATTCGGGTTTGGCATATATGTGCGATGAACTACTGCGAGCCAAACTACTTATTAATAGGTCTGTATGAAAGCTACGGTCCACAGGAATATGCTTTTTGCCTTGGTCGTAGATCTCGTATGGTGATGCAATAACGTGCCTGTACCCTTGTTGTCGCAATGATGCTCCCCCCCTATTCGTATCTTTCCAATTTTCACGATAGGTATAGTCAGCAGGATAAGTAGCTGTTACTGCTTTTCGGGCAATTCGCTTATCAATTACGTCATTGGCTGTACCGCCATAACCCGATTCAATGCTAATTGTGGATGTTTTTACATAATTTCCGCACCCAAATATGGGCTTATCTGCGCTACTGCAACCTGATAAGGATGTCGCAAGCAGACAACAAAATATAAATGACTTTTTCATCTAAGTTCCTCACTGAAAATCGTGGTGAGTATGAACTATTTAGGTGCAGTTTTTCCCGATATAACAATGCAAAACGGTTCTAATTATGAAATTGCAAATTTAAAAACAGGTAACATTGTTGCATCAAAAAATCCTAAAAATTTAGAGAAGCAGGTTCACCGAATGTTTATAAATTGGTTAAAATCCATACTGAAATCAGGGAAAGATCCCTTCTCGGTAGATGTGTCAACATTGCCAGATATGCAGGACTCACAGCATTCCATACTTCAAAAAGGTGAGATTGAAATTCCGGATGATATTAAATCTCAAATAGAAACATTCAAAATGCCGATTGGATATCCGCCAAAAATTGAAGGATATCCTGCAAGAATCAGCGGAAAACAATTGCTGATTAAAACCCAAGCGGAAATGATCACAAAAATCAAAAGAGAAATGCAAATCGGTGAGCTATTTGATGAATTGGTCATGCCACTACTATGTAATACTGCTGATTTTATACACTTACTACCGGCTTCTGAAGCACATCACCACAGAGCTCAAGGAGGGCTTTTACGACACAGTTTAGAAGTCTGTTACATCGCAGTTAAGCACACAAAGACCACTGACTTTGATAGCAATGAAACCCCTGAAGAACGGTCTGCTAACGCTTTGAAATGGCGTCTTGCAGTGGCTGTAACAGCATTACTGCACGACATTGGTAAACCAGTGTCTGACTATGAAATTTGGGATCAGACTGGTGTATATCAGTGGAAACCGAGTGGAAAAAACCTGTTTCATTGGGCTGTTGAACACGATATAGAAAGATATTTTTTACAGTGGAACAAGAAAAGGCATAACAATCATAGAATTATAGCACCTTCGCTTATTGAAAAAATTGTTCCTGCGAAAGTGATAGAACTACTTCAGCAAAATAGTAAAAACCTATATTTCAAAGTTATAGAGGCAATTTCTAACAGCGATAACATGGAACTGGCGGATAAAAAAACAATCAATGGCAATCAGTTGTTTAATATTCTGTTACTCGCAGACCGAGCCTCTGTTGCAAATGACCTTAAATTGACATCAGGTGATGCGATACGCGCTGCCGGTTCTGGTGTATCAACTATTCAGCGTCTGGTTGATACTATGCGCCAATTTATATCATCAGGTCGTTGGACCCCAAACGTTCCTCCTAGTCCGATTTGGTCAACGCCAGATGGGGTCTACATTATTTGGGCTAGTGCCGCTGAAGAATTATGCAAAGAGATAAAAAACCTTGGAATTTTTATCCCACAATCAGCAGATAGTTTAGGTGAGATACTATTAGCTCATGATGTAATCATTGAAGCGCCAAGAGGTTCACTCTATTGGAAGATTGCACCAAAAAAGTTACTCAAATCAGCGTCGTTTATAAAAGATCCAGACACGTTCTTTTACTGCGTGAAATTAGCTTCAGACGAATTACTATTTGGCGAAAATATAAAGCCAACACATGCATCTGTTTATGTCAAAAACGAAACGAGTTGGGTTAGTTTTGAACCAAAAACAGGAACTAATGTAGAAATCACAGGTGAAAAAAC
Source organism: Providencia rettgeri (assembly GCF_013255915.1). GTDB lineage: Bacteria > Pseudomonadota > Gammaproteobacteria > Enterobacterales > Enterobacteriaceae > Providencia > Providencia hangzhouensis. The sequence continues at coordinate 88,588 of NZ_CP053897.1, forward strand.
TGAACCAACTATCGTAAACAATGATTTTAAGCATCAACCGATTGATATTGTAGATAAAATAATAAATGATACACCTCCAGAATCTGATAATGTAACTAGCATAATGGAAACGCTTGAAGAACTAGCCATTATCGAGCCGGTATGTAATGAACAAGCCGTTGAAGTACCTGAAGTTCAAGTTATAGCAGCATGTGATCTCAAGATACAGGGTGGTGATACACTGCCAGTAGGCAATCCTGCTTCTGAGATAACCCATAAACACAGCCTAGGGTTAAAAGAACGGATTATTGCCATGAGTAAACCGTCAGTAGCACTACCAATGAAATCACTGACTGATATACCAGTAGCTACTCAATTATCTGAGCAGAAATCATTGTTTGCAGACGTGAAACTTGATGACACCGACTCCGTAGAGATTACAACTCAAAAGGGTATGCATAGTGATATCTATATTACAGCTGATCTTCATATCAGAGAGGCTTTTGAAATATATCTATTAGGGCTTTCAAAAAAACAGTTAATTAGCAACATAAATCAAAATCACTTACTGGTTGATGATAAACTCGAAATACCCTCGGCATGGAAAGCCAGAAGCCCTCAAGCATCGCGTTCTAAAGATGATGAAGCGCTGGTGCTTTTAAGATCAAATTTCTATCTTGTTTTGAAAAAAGAATTACTCATTGATGTATTTATCATCACTGGATTTTCTGAAATTGAACAAATGTTAAATCCAGTCATTCCTGACTTAGCAACTTCATTAATTGAAGATGTCATATTTTCTATTCACAATGAAAACGACATTTCAGAAAACCAATTTAAAACGATTCAATATATAGAGTTGAGTCGGACAGAACTTATTGAAATATCTGCTAAGTTGGGGGTGTCTCAAACGACATTCAAACAAATCATGGCTGTTAGGTTTGAAAGCTACAACAGCCATTTTGGACTTCAATTTATGCGAGAAAAACAATGAGTGATTGGAAACATTTAATGCCATTTCGTACTAACTACGAGATGTATGAAGTTTGTGGTTGGGGAACCGGTGTATTAGCTACGGTCGGTGTTGGTACATATCTATCAATGCCTCTAACTGCTACGCTATCTGCTGCTGCGATACAAAGCATTTTCGCTATGAAATCATTGCCAAATGCAATTAAAATTGCAGTCTTGCATAAAAACCTAAAAACCAGACCGGCTCCTACGTTTACTTCAGCCTATGATGTTGTCAAAGAAATGATGAACAATCGCGACACGACATTGATAGGTAAAGGCTTTACATGGCGGCATGAGCATGGACAACGGGCATATGAAATTTTAAAAAGTGGTGTTGCTGACAGGTTTTTACCTAATGATCATGAAAGCATGGGGCACGGTTGGATTCATAAATTAGGGAATTCAAATGAGTGGATCAGCGTACCTGACGACTTAATGACGCTACATACGTCATTAACTGGTACTACGGGTTCCGGTAAAACGACTCTTTACAAATTACTTATTCTGCAAGCTGCTTTAAAACGGCAACCTCTTATTCTAATTGACCCTAAAAATGATGAGGAACTTGCTGATTATATGTACAAGTGCATGAAACTAATGGAACGAGAAGATGATTTTTATTATCTTTCCATTGCACACTTGGATAAATCCAACCGGATTTCACCAATATCAAATTATTCCAACTCAACTGAAGTAGCCAGCCGTATTATTTCCGTTATCCAGAAGGCTGATAACACAACTGATCCATTTATTTCATTTGCGACAATGACGTTGACAACTATTGTGCAGTTGATGAATTTCGCAAACGTAAAGCCTACTCTTGTAAATATAAAAGCACAGCTTGGTACTAATTTGGGTAATTTTGCTGAATTACTTGTTAAAGCAATCGACAAATTAGGATATGAGCTATTTCCTGATGTATACGACTCACTTCTTGATCGTAGACTAGAACATCAATCAATGACTAGAACGACAGGAACTATCGAGAACCATGCCGGAATAAGAATCACTATCTATCTGAATGATATTGCAAAAATTAAGGAATATACATTCATTAAAAGTGGAATTGACCTATTTCAGCATAATCGTGAACATTTCCAAAAGATGATATTAACGGCACTACCTGTATTAAGCATGTTAACTAGTGATGGGTTAGATGAAGTATTGTCACCGTCCAGTGAGAATATTGATGATGAAAGAGTCATTACTAATATGAAAGATATCATCAATACAAACGGGATGATGTATTTAGGGCTTAATTCTCTTGCTGATGGTGATAAAGGAAACGCTGTTGGCTCAATATTTCTAAGCGATATCACTGCTGTTGCGGCTGATATTTATAACTATGCAAAACCGCGCGGTGAAAAGAAACGCGATACAAATATTCTTATTGATGAAGCTGCTGAAGTTATCAACGATCAGGTTATTCGGCTTCAAAATAAAGGGAGAGGGGCAGGGTTTAAGTTATTCATTGCCTCACAGTCTACCACTGACTACGTTGCTACCCTTGGCTCTGAAGCGAAAAAAGAACAAGTTAGTATAAATGCGAACCATAACATTGCATTACGGACTATCAATATTCAAGGTCAAAAAGATTTAATAGAAAGAATACCAACTACAAATTTCAAGTACATCCAAAGAGGGCATGGTACGAGTTCGGGGGAAGATCCAGAAAAAATCACCGGAAGTATTGGTGAGCGATTGATGGAGGTTGAGAGTGAGTTATTTCCTCCACAACTATTAGGAAACCTCCCAAATCTAGAGTTTTGCGCTATTTTAAAAGCGGGGAATATATGTAAAGGTCAAATTCCAATTGTACAATTACCAACCAGCGAAAAAGAAGTATTAAAGTTAAAGATGCTAATCAAAGAATTTAATAAGGCACGTTAAATGGATAATATTGTCCCAGAGTATGAGTTTAGATCCAATGCAAGCGACATATATTTTGCTCGTTTTCTTCTCCAGTGGAATATTTGTAGCCGTCAGATCATATTGATGCTTCTATCTATGAAGGACACTGAATTTGAAACCATTTTCTGTGACTACTTCAACGAACAAATTGAGAAATATTATCAAAGAAAAAAAACTGATTTGAAGATTTCAGATTGGGACAATCTAGCAATAGTCATTTCAAAATCCATAATTTTTCTTTCAAAGTTAAATAACACTTCGCCTTTAGATGAATATCACAAGTATAAATTCCCTGAAAGGTTAGATAATAGCGTTATTTCCAGTTTCTAAAGAGGTTATTAATGTCAGCCGATACACAATCTAACGGTAGCTCAATTAAAAAACTGTTACTTACGGTAACAGTTTTACTCATTATCATGTCATTGTTTATCCCTGCTGAATGGTATAAATCAAACATGGTTAGCGAGTTAAAAATGGGCGAATTGATTACTGGTAAAAGTGGTTTTCATAGCCAGATTCTCCCATTTGCCAATGAGTTATATAATGACTTTTTTGTTCAAACCGGTATCAACTCTGCGTTAACAAATTACTATGCACCATTGCCAGTGTCAGCTGATCCGCTGGAGCAAACGTTTAACAATATAAGTGGGATTTTCTATCCATTTTTCATTAACTTAGCGAAAATGATAAATTACCATAACTATATGATTGTATATCGTATGGCTCTTTTATCATTTTGGTTGCCGTTCTTTTGTATCATTTTAGTACCCTCACTCATTGCCGGTGTTTGCAGATGGAAGCGGAAGCAATACGACTTCTCATATGTATCACCCTTTTTAAACAGACGTAGTATGAAGCTCATAGGGTTGACTGTTTTCTTGGTTGCAGTATCAATTTTGATACCACTGCCCGTACCACCAGTTATAAATGCAGTCATGACATTATTTGTTATACCGACTTCCATTATTTTAATGATCAGTAACCTCCCTAAGCAAATCTAAAAACAATCATCATTGTTTTAATACCCTTCTGCCAAAAAAAACCCCGATAGATTGGTACATTATGCCTCTGTCGGGGGGTCCTATGCTTAATAAATCCAGTCATTTAATTACGTCAGTTTTAGCGAGTATTTTTGTTTTCAATATCATTACGTTGGCTGTCAATTTTCATTTGTCTAACACGCTTAGAACATTTAATAGCGATATTTCAAAAGTCACATTGAGCTCTGTCTATCTTGAAGATGAAAGCGAACTTGTATTGAAGTTATTTGAGCTCACTAAAGATGAACTCGAAGCGACTAATCAAATGCCACAAAGGAAAATGATTTCTCGTAGCGATTTAATAGAACTTGGTCAGAAGAAATGAAAAAAATAACTTTTACACACGTCAGTGTTGTTGCTCTTGCAGCATTAACTGCTTTTACGGGTACGAAAACATACTTTTTAAATGCTGATATGAATGAAATTCAGATAGCAGTTGACAGTATTGAAATACCTAAAATAGCCAATGATGATGATTTGGCGAACTTTTTTAGCACGTATATCGCTGCAACTGGTTATAAACCAACAACTCTAAAAACACCTGAACAAATCTCAGAGAGCAATAAAAGTACACTCGAACAACCGTCACCAACGAATGATCGCGTTTACGGGAACATAAATGCACCATTTTTATTGATTCACTATTCTGATTTTGAGTGTCCGTATTGCGGTCAGGAGTTTCCTGAATTACTCGATTTCGTTGATTCATCCGGCGGTAACGTAGCTCTTGTGTTCAAACACACACTTGGTCATGGTCAACGCTCGCTGTATCTATCAACGTTGACAGAGTGTGCATATGCGCAAAAGGGTAATTATGGTTTTTTTGAAGTTGCGAAATTCATTTTCGATTCTCAACGAAGTGGCGGATTTAGCACGCCTATTGCTCAATTAGCAAGTAGTTATAGTCTCGATGAGACAGTGTTTCAGAGCTGCGTAAACAGCAATAGCAGCAACGCGAAAATTTTATTCGATACACAAGAAGCCATTGGTCTTAACTTTGACCGAACTCCAAGCACTATCGTTTCATATCAAGAAAAAGCGGTTCCGTTACAAGGCGCAGTTCCATTAAACGAAATCAAAGCAGTAATGGGACAGTTAACACAAGTCAATTAGTTGATATATAAGGTATTTAAAATGAGTAAGGTAGTAAATATATCTCACAGTGTTGATGATCCACCTAAGCTATTTTTCTGGACCGTTGACGAGCTATTTCCATTCATGGTCATGATCGGTATTGGAGTTTTTACTGGAAAATTATTAACCATGATCGCGGTTGGCGTTGTTCTTAGCAAGATATATGGACGTTTTCTTGATAAAGCATCTGATAAATATTTAGCCCATTTGGTCTACTGGCGATTTGGCATCGGTGACAACAAAATTACATTTATTCCTGATTCATTTGACAGAGAATTCTACTGATGAAATTTTTCAAAATGACAAAAACAGTTTCCAGATTACAGGAAACATCAAAAGTCCTATCACTATCTAATTTATGCACTGGCTTCATTGCGATTGGGTTACTGTTACTTCTGTACGGAAAGAATGAAAAGATCATTATTGTTCCGCCTAACTTACAAACAACTGGCTGGATTGATGAAAATGAAGGTTCTACGGCATATATGCAATCGTGGGCGAGTTATATCGCAACGTTACTTGGCAACACTAATCCCTCATCAGTAAATTTCGTTAAATCCTCATTAGCGCCGTTTCTTTCTCCCAATAGCTACCAACGGATCATGCTAAGTATTGATGATGCAATCAGTCAGATAAATCGTGACCGTGTATCACTGTCATTTACACCAACTCGCATTTCAACAGACCCGAAAGCGAAGGGCGTCTACTTTGTCGAAGGTTCACAAGAAGTTAAAAGTGTGACAGGGAGAACTACGACTAAGACAGTTCATTACATTGTCACAGTTTATATTCGTGGCTATAAGCCCGTTATCGAAGATATTCAATTAAAGAATGGGGATGCATATTTGCCGACTTATGAGCAGGAAGCAAACGGCGGTGTGTTACCAGATGATTCACAGTCTAAAGAAATTATCGAAGGAAGTAGAATAAATGATTAATTATCAGGCGAAGTTCAATTGTAAGGTTTTGCTTCTTTCACTAGCTTTGAGCTCATTCGCTTCAGCGAAAACTATTTCTGTCTATGGTCAGGATCAACAACCTTCAGGCGGTGCTGAGAATCAATCCAGCTCGATTAAAGAGATTGCTTCAGACGACCTAAATATTCAACCGGTGCCATCGTCTGTCATTTCATCAAAAGCTAAAACTAATTCCCGTATGACATACACAATTCGTTCAGGTGAAAACACGTTAATTCCAGTCTCGTTAGGACAACCTAACAGAATTGTTACACCGTTTTCAGAACCGGTTGTTCAAACGATAAAAAAGAATGAAATAAAAATAAGACAGGAGGGTAATGTAATTTACTTTACTGCATTCAAAGATAACCCTGTTGCTATGTACATCACGAATAAAGGTGATGAAAGTAAAGCAATCTCATTATCCCTTCACCCACAAAAAAGACCACCTGTTGAAGCAACCCTTCTTTTAGAAAAAGATGATGGAAACATGGCTGTATATAACAGCGGTAAGTATTACACCCCCACAGCCTCGGGTAATAAGGACGTGGCGGATAAATGGGAAAAAAGTGACTCATACACTCGTACCATTACTAAATTACTCAGGAGTGTTGCATTAGGTGATGTACCCGCTGGCTATGAAATTATGGGGATCAATAATGCTGGCATTTCTATACCTAATTGCGCGTTCAGAACAAATAGCCCACAAGATAATATCAAATACACCTTCAGCGAAGGGCAGTATCTGTCCGGCAGTAATTTCGGCGTAATAATTGGTGTAGCGAAAAACGTTGGTAACACAACTGTCACTGTTGATGAGTCACTGTGTACGCACCCAAGATTAGCGGCAAGAGCACTTTGGAGTAATAACACGTTAGAACCACAGCAATCTACTGAGGCTTATTTTGTAATTCGTAAATCTAATACGGCAGAGGAAACACGTTCTGAAAATTCTCGCCCTCGTTTAGCGGAGTAATGCATGTCTATCAAAGACCAATACGAAAACCTGAGCCCCAAACAGAAAAAAATAGTCTTATGGGGTGGGGGAGGGTTATTACTGGTAACTGCTTTGTATTTTTTAACCAGTGAACCTGATTATCCAACTGCTGTATCGGCTGTGAATAATAAACCAGTGACAAATTTACTCACTAATGCTGACACGCAGGGCGTTAGCCAAGAATCAATCGCCGCTGATTTGCGACGAATTGATGACAGAATTGATAGCCTGTTATCAGTACAAGAATCGTATAAAAAGGAAGTTACACAACTGTATGCTCAACAAAAAATATTAGAGAATCAAAAAAATGATCTTGCTACTGAGCTAAAAGAACAGCTTGATAAGCAAGTAAAAGAGAAGATGAACACACCGGATTATACGAATAGTTTCTCCAATACCGGCAGATCATCAAATCAGGTGGGAGGTGGTCGTAATCTGAATGATGTTTATGAAAATGATATACCGTACAGTCCGAACACAACACAGGAAGCAAATACGTCCGGATCAGATGAAGAATACCCTGAGCTGACGACCTATGATGGTACAAATAATCACGACTCAGAATCCAAAGCGAATAATACATTATCAAAATCCGAAACGGATGCAAATGTGAGCCCTGAGCTGGAAGGAACGTACTTACCGGCTGGCTCTATTATTTCCACAGTTGCTTTGTCAGGGATGGATGCACCCACAGCGAAAGCGGCAAGAGAACACCCTTATCCAATGTTAGTGCGAGTGAAAAGAGAAGCCATTTTACCTAATAACTACACTGCGGATATTCGTGATTGTGCAATTATTAGCAGTGGCTATGGCGAGCTATCATCAGAACGTGCCTACTTACGCAGTAACACGATCTCCTGCATCAGAGAAGATGGGGCAGTTATTGAAGCAACCTTTGATTCGTATGCCGTCGGAGAGGATGGGAAAATCGGTATTCGTGGGCGCTTAGTAACAAAACAGGGGCAATATCTTGCGAAAGCGCTTATTGCAGGATTTCTTCAAGCTGGCTCGGAAATGTTCAGTGTTCAGCAAATTCCGTCTATCACGTTAACACAGGACGGAATAGGACCAACACAGTCACCTTATCAACAAATTAACAGCAATAAGGTACAAGGTGCAGCAATGAAAGGCGTAGGCAGCGCACTCAATCGGTTAGCTGACTTTTACATGGATATGGCACAAGACCTGTTCCCTGTAATTGAAATTGACCCTGCCAGATCAATAGATTTTGTTGTCACAAAAGGCGTTCAACTTCAATTCAGACAAACTAATTAAAATACGGACTTACTCTATGAAATTTTTACTATTGCCACTGATGGTTTTAACTACCCTTTCATTAACCGCCTGTTCATCTCTTATGGTCGGTGAAACAGAGTTTGGCTGTAAAGGTATGCCTAATTCAGTAACGTGTATGAGTGTTCGTGACGTACACAAATTGACTGATGGTGAAAACTATCAAGAAAAAATTGATACGGTTTCTCAAATGCAGCTCAACGGAGAAGTAGTAAGCAAAAGCGATATGGATAACATACTCAAATCAGAAAATAGTAAATGGGTTGGTACGGAGTCTGGACAATATGTGCCTGTGCCAAAACCTGCGGCAAACCCACAACCCATTAGAAGCGAGTCGATGGTAATGCGTGTTTTAATCGACCCATACGAAAACACAGATGGAGATCTTATCATCACAGGGTATGTCTACACAGAGATATCGCCTCGTAAATGGGAAGTCGGTGTTTCTCGTCCAGATCGCAAGCACAATGCGGTTCTCAAACCACTACAAACACCAGATAACCGAAAATAGCTAGTGGTCAGCAACAATTTTAAAAAGGACTTTTTAAGTCCTTTTTTTATTACCAGACAAGAAAAGAAATTTTTCAGATGTGAAAGAATCACAATCCACAGATAAATACGCAGATGGTGCAGGATTCAAAATGAAAAATAAGATACACCTTAGTTTAATCTCATTAGCTTTAGCATTCACAACCGCACACGCTCATGCGAACTATGCTGATATCGAAAAAACAAATACTCAGACTGTTTTCAATCAAGAAGCATTAAAAGCACATCCCACAAAAACGCCTGATATTCCCAAATTTCTATTACCAAGCAATGGGATAATTGCGCTAAATAACAATGGTAGTTTACAGCTTCTTACCTCGAATGGGCGCTTTGTTATCAAGGGAACTTTATATGATACATGGGCGAAAAAAGATTTAACCTCGTTTGAAGAAATTCAAAAGTACGGCTCAATTATTCCTGTAAAGAACCTCAATATTAAAATGGATGATTTGCAGTCTGCAACATGGGGAAAAGGTCCAAAGCAGACCATTATTTTCACTGACCCGTTCTGCGTTCAGTGCCATGAAACTTTACAACAACTAAATGATCTTGACCCTGAGAAATACACTGTTCATGTACTTTCCGTAGGCGTTTTAAACAGTAATAGCCAGCAACGCAATTTTGAATTGTATTGTGCAAAAGACAGATACAGAGCTGACAGGGCAATCATTACTGGGAATAACAGTGTTCGTTTCGAGCAAATTGAAAACTGTGACCGTGAGGCTTTGATGAAAAGGGAAATTACCGCACAAGTTTTTGGTGTGAGCATGATTCCATTCATTATTCGTGACGATGGTACTTACAACGTTGGTAAACCAGTTGAAGGGTTAAAGTCATTTTTGGAGAGTGGTAAATAATGGCAACAGCTTCTATCTTAAAAAAAATGCAAACCTTTAAGCGTTTTTCATCTTTATGTCCAGTTTTAGCTATTCATGACGATGAAAACATTTTTATTTGTGAAAATAACTATATTGGTTTTGGATTTAAATGTATTCCCTTGTCTGGTACAACCGGAAAAGAGCTCTCTCAATTAAAAACACTTTTATCTGGGTATTTCCCAAATAGTACCGTTATTCAGATATCTTTATTTGCCTCTCCAAATATCAGCCACATTGCAAATAGATCTGATTTCTTACGCATGAATTGTCAGAATCAGGTTATGAAAACGACGAGCTTAAAACGCTCGCGTTTTCTGTTGGCTCACACATCGAAAGCGTTTAACGGCACAAATACAAAGGCTCGTAACTGTGAATTATACTTTACAGTTAAAGTGCCTATTAAAAATGATCTTTCTCCTTCTCTGAATGAATTAAACACTGTTAGAGAGATGCAGGGTAACTTTGAAACCACACTTAGAATGACGGGTTTCGCACCTCAGCAACTAACAAGAGAAATATATCTTACCGCTATCACTTCAATGATAAATCAAGGCAGTAATGCGACATGGCGCGACAGAATGCCGATTGAAGTTGATGAAGACAAAATGATTTCGGAACAGCTACTAGAACTGGATAGTTTGTTTTTCGTTCGCTCTAATTATGTCGGTTTTGGCAATCCGGAAGATGAGAGTAGTAAGGCAGAGACAAACACTACTTTTGCAAGAACAATTTCAGCTAAAAAGTTACCTCGTAGATTTCAAGAAGGTTCTGCTCAGTATTTTTTAGGCGATTTGATGAACGGTGCAACTGGTATTAAAAACCCTTGCATTATCACAATGACACTGGTTTATCCGGACCAGCAGAATGCTAAAAGTACATTTACATCAAAACGTACAGTTGCTACGCGCAACGCTGATGGACCATCTTCCAGATGGGTTCCATCAATGAAAACTACGAGTGCGGGATTTGATGTGTTGGCACAGAAAATTGATGATGGACAGCCAATTTATAAAGCTGCTTTTACTGTTTCAATTTTTGCCAACTCTGTGCAACAACTTAATCAATCAGTACAAGAGGCAACCAGTTACCTCAACAATCTATCTTTCAAAATGATTCCCGATGTCAATTTTGTTGCACCGATATTTTTAGGAACGCTGCCATTATTTTATGAAGCAAATGCTGACAAAGTTTTAGGTCGTTCTAAAACTCTTGCGGTAGAGGAAGCTCTCGTTCTTTCTCCACTTTACTCTGATTGGCAAGGTACTGGTAATCCGGTTCTAACTCTTACATCACGAAATGGTCAGGTCCAGACAATGGACTTTTTCCAAAGCGATACAAACTACAACGTTTGTATTGCTGCATCATCCGGCTCAGGTAAATCATTCTTAACTAACTATATTATCTCTGCATACCGCTCACTAGGCGCGAAGGTATGGGTAATTGACGCTGGCGACTCATATAAAAAATTGTGTCAGATGTTTGATGGTTCGTATGTAGATTTCCATCCATCGACTAAACCATGTCTTAATTTCTTTGAAATTATTGAGGATTATTTTGGAGAGGATGAAGATGCTGAAGAAGGAACCGGTGAAGAAGATTTAGTTATTGGTTTGCTGTCAGTCATGGCTGCACCACAAGACGGGTTGGGGGATTTTGAAACATCCCGTTTGAAAAATCATGTTGCCAAATTAGTCAGGAAACACGGTAAAGAAACAACTATCGACATGGTAGCAGACTCCTGCAAAAGCGATCCTGATCAGCGCATTAAAGATATTGGTGAGCAGTTATATCCTTTCACAAAAGAAGGTCAATACGGCAAATATTTTACTGGTAAAAACAACATCTCTTTTGATAATCCGTTTACTGTACTTGAGTTGGGTCGTATTGAAAAATCCGAACACCTGAAACAAATCATTTTGATGCAATTAATTTATCAGATTCAACAAGATATGTATCTTGGTGATCGTGATCAAATGAAAATTGTGATCATAGATGAAGCATGGGCGTTACTGACAGGGAACATCGGTGCATTTATTGAGAAAGGCTACCGCCGGTTCCGTAAGTATTACGGCAGTGCTATTACGATTACCCAATCTATCAATGATATGTATAAGGACCGTGTCGGTCTTGCTATCACTGATAATTCCGCATTTCTTGCCATGCTTGGACAAACCGAATCTGCGGTGAATAAAGCACGAAGGGAAGAACGTTTGCCGCTCGACGAAGCCGGTTACGAATTTTTGAAAACAGTTAAAAGCCAAACGGGGATCTATTCTGAAGTCTACTTTATGAGTGCTATGGGTGGCGGAATTTGCCGGTTCCTCGTTGATAAGTTTTCTTACATGCTTTACACAACAAGAGCTTCTGAAGTACAGGCGATTGAGGATCGTCTGAAACAGGGACAAGACGTCATTGATGCAATCGATCAATATTTAATAGAACAAGGGTATGGAAACGATGATTAAAACCGTTTTATTACCGATCTTGTTCGGGTTTATTGGTGCGGGTATTTACTCGCACTTAAAGCCACCAAAACCGCTAGTGGCACAAATTGCTGTGATAAATATGAGCAATCCGGACGGGAGTATCAAGTCGCCCCAAGAACGCGCTGTAATACAGCATAGAGCTGATATTTTGAAAGATAAGGGATTCATCATTTTCAATCAATCAGCGCTTCATACGGCTCCTGACGGCGTATACATCAGTGGAAAGCTAAAAGATAACTGATATGCACCTGAAGAATTTTTATAAAAGAATTTCAAGGAAAAAACGAGGTTGGGGGCGGCAATCTCTTTATATGTTGGTTATTGTCGTCACTGTCGCACCTGCCAGCCATTACGTACTTAATCGCTTTTCAATTGGGATTGATCCGCAAAATTACCCCTGCCTCCCTGAACACCGAATTTATCTAATTGATAAAATGGACAAAGATATTCAGAAAGGGAAAACATTTGCTTTTCGGTCTGAATACATCAGTAGCATTGCGATCAAATTTATAGACGGTGTAGCTGGTGACAAGGTTAGGGTCAATCCTGAAGAAACCACGGTCAATGATCTGATGGTGGGTGAAGGACTTCTATTAGCAAGAGAATCTGGTCATACAGAGCAGGAATTACAACGTGAGGGGATAATTCCTGCCGGTCATATCTGGCTAATGGGTCGCACTAAGGTCAGTTTTGATTCACGGTATTGGGGCGTACTCCCCATAGAAAATGTGATCGGGAGAGCATATCCGATATGGTAAAAAAGAAAGTTACATTATTGATTTCTCTATTAACACTATCCATTACATCCAGTGCAAATAGTAAATTAAATATGGTTACTCCATATACAGAGTCCATTCCTACTGTCGAACGATCTACTGATGCGGACATGGCAGATTTGGAAAAACTAAAAGCAGTGGCAGCGGCACAAGCTGAAGTTCACAGAGAGGCAACGCGCCAGCTTATCGCAGATAAAAACGTTATGGCAAATCAGGCTATTAACAAGCTAACGACTGATGAAGGGCAGATACTAAAGGAGATGATCAAAAGCCAGAATGAAAGTGAAAGTTTCAACCAACAGCAAAAAGGTAATGTATTTTACATATTGATTTCGGCAAGCCTTAAAGATACTGAAGTAATTGATATTATGCGGTCAGTATCAGGTCGTAATGATGTAATCCTAGTTGTTCAGGGAGTTAGAAATAAAGATTCACTGGTCGATGAAATAAATCACTGGCATAAATTAATTCGCGATACAAAGTCAGAAGTGAATTTCACAATAGATCCGAACATTTTTATTAAATATGGTGTGCGAACCATTCCGACTATCATTCATGAAAATGACGGTGAATTTGTATCTCTGGTACATGGAATTTCCAATGTTAATTATCTCGATAACAAAACAGGGAATATGGGTGTGCAAGGACCAGTTGTTGAGGTAATTGAACGTAATATGCTGGATTTAATTGAAGAAGGTATTAAAAATCTAGATTTCGAAAAAATGAAAAAGGATGCCTATAACCGATACTGGAAGAATAAAGATATATACAAATTCCCTGAAGCTCTAAAAGATAGCACCCACTATGTAGACCCAAGCGTTGTGATACCACAGGATATATTATCTCCAGATGGACGCATAATTGCCAAAAAAGGGCGAGTAAACCCTATGGACGTTATCCCATTTAACTTGAAGTTAATTTTCTTCAATCCTGCTTCAGAATGGCAACGTATATTTGCACAACAACAATATCAAAATGCCAAAGATGAAAATTTAATTCCTACATTGATTGCAACTGACGTATATGGGGATGGTTGGGAAACATTTTCAGATAGCAATTTGTATGGTGATAATGCCACTTTATATTTTATACAGGAAGGTATGAAAGAACGTTTTGGGATTCGTAATGTTCCAAGCATTGTAACCGGTGATGATAAGCAATTTATTGTTAATGAATATGCAGAAAGGAATTACTGATGAACAAATTTAAATTGTTATTATCATCTGCACTCCTGTTAACTTCGTTAAGCTATGCAGAAAGTGTACAAAATAATAATACTGCATCATTCACATGCAAGGATAATGAATTTTTAACAAAGGGCAAAATGTTTACTGATGTTTGCTGGAGTTGCATTTTTCCAATAAAGATATCAGGAGCTAATATTGGACCTAGCGGTGATATGCCTGATGATGCCGCAAAGGGCGTATTCTGCGCCTGTCCTGACGGATTAGGGGTTTATCACGCAGGGTTGTTAACTGGAGTGTGGGAACCTCGCAAAATTATGGAAGTTACGCGAGTTCCTGGTTGCTTCTCTACGATGGGCGGGTTAAAAATCAATGTGGGGAATAAATACAGTTACGGTACACAGGTATCAGATACAGGTCATGAGATAGACACGAATTCTGGTATCAGTTTCTATCACTATCATTACTACTCAGCTCCACTGTTACGTATATTAGATTTGTGGTTGCCAAAAGGTTGTCAACCAGACGCATACAGTGACTTTGATATCATTAGTTTTTCAGAGATTGACCCAACTTGGCATAGCGCCACGCTAGCCTTTTTCCAACATCCTGAGTCTGTTGCGGTAGCAAATATAATTGCACATCAAGCATGTACAATGGAATCCGTTGCCATTACTGGCGGAGGAAAGCCTATGAATAAGCTGTGGTGGTGCGCCGGATCATGGGGTGGTCAATATCCATTAACCGGTTCTACATCATCGAGAGACACACCACGGACAACCAGCCTGACAGCAGCAAAATCATTATCACTTGAACACCGCAGAGGGCTAGCACGTCTAACCGTGGGGCGTGAAGTGGCTTGTAAGCCTCGTGTTTACCCAACTATCCCTAAACAGCAATATAAGTTCAATATGGTGTTTCCTACACCGGAGACCAAAAGCTCACACGTACTTGGTGAGACACCTTACAAATGGCAGGGGGGCTCATTCAGATACCCTACGGGATCAGGACAAGAAAGTACGTATATGATCTTTCAGTGGATGGATTGTTGTAGAATCATACTTTAAAAGCATGTAATGTACTCTTTAACAGAGAGTACATTACGTAAAATAAGGGTAATATGATAACTAAAATTTATGCTGTTCCTGAAATTAAAATAAACTTATTTGAAAAGTTATATCATTGGACATCTATTAAATCAGCCATATCAATTTTAGAAAGTGAAAATATTTATAGTAATAAAGATGTAGGCAGACATGCTAATTTTCACATAAAGGATAAAATAGAAGATTACGAAACAAACGCGCAAATACGACTTATATTCAAGTTTAAAGGGATTCATAAATTAGCATTTGGTAACACATTTGATCAGCCCCTCCCCCCGCCAGAATTTGAAAATAGTATTTTTCACTTGATAACTTCAGATGAAGTAAAATATGACCCAAATAACATATCAACATTTAGCACACTAAATCATTGGCAATCAGTCGTATATCCGAATACTCGCGGGCTTATTTTTCAAGGTGTAGACTGGAATCCATCCCCTACTGTGGTTAGAAATAAAGACTGGTATCTACATCCAATTTATAATTTAGATACCGAGCCTAAAAAACCCTCAATTCTTAACAGAAAGGCACATAAACAATATAAAATAGATATTGAAATTTATAGGTTGAGAGAAAAGATAATGTTGCTAGAATCGAATGCAAAAGATAAAGAATTTACAGTTATTCCACCAAATAGTAATGAATTATAAATTTAAAATATTAACTAGGTGGTCACGTAGCTGACCACCTTTATACATTTAGTTTACAGAAAAATTATTTATCTTCAGCACCAGTGCTGTCATTATTATTTAATTCATTTTTAGCATTTTTTGCATTTATCGAATGATCGATTTCTAAACGCTTCATTGTTTCGCCATGACGAATAATCGTACTAAATATACCGCGAATACGCTTATCGGCAGTGATTTGAGTTTCCAGTATTTCAGCCAATGGTACTAACGAGTAATGTCGGCAAACATCAAGGTACTTGATTATGAGATCCAGTGTTTCTAAACCACTGCACATTCGTGTAGCCAGATAGGTACGGTTTTCAATCGTCATATCGCGGGGAGTAGAGTAACTCAATAACTCATATTTAGTACCCCGTTCAGCCTCTACTTCAGCTATGACCTGTGCCAATGTCTGCTTATAGTTTTCTATATCAGAAAAATTACTATCAACTGCCTGATTGAGTGACTTCATGATAGCAGCAGCTCGATCACGCATAATTTTGTCTCGATGCATAAGACAGCGTTCAAGGCGCTGTTCCAACAAATAGGCGGCTTGGCTTGCTACAAAGAACCGTTGATGATAGGCATCAATCGCAATAGTGGTATCTAAATGCATTTGGTATTCAGACGACGGTACAGAAGTTACTTTTTTCCGTCTTGTTTTTCGTGTAGTTACTGAATCGACAACTTCTTTATCCTGACTCATGTTTTCTCCAAAACCGGTTTCAAAGACCTTCATTATACGTACCAATAAAAAAGAACTTTTCATGATAGCAATAAAAGTTGTAATCAAAAAAGGGACTTGCATTCTTATTATTTTTGAAACAAAATGGTTCTGTTACAAGTGTCTGATTGACACTACATCTAGCTATGTTAACTCATAGTTCAATTCAGAGAGATCTCAATAATCCCTCTCTCCCCCGAAGTAGTTTTTACTACTAACGGCTTTAAACTCTCCAATAATACCCAAGTTTACGAAGGTAAATTATATGTTAATCATATCAATACTAGTGATTGGTGTGCTTGTTCACGCCTGCCTGAACTATAAATTCACGGTTGCATACGCTTCAATAATGTTTGCGCTTGTGTTTTTGTGGGATGGATCACTACCAAACGTAGAAAGTTTTAGCACTAAAAATCTGGTTTCGATTGCTATCAGTACAACTATCTTCATGATTTTGTATCTGAATAAACGCAATAGAGATCAGCTTAATAGACGAAAGGCACATTTTCGCAATGCCGATGATGTGAACCTATATCCAAACGCTGAAGTTCCAACTTCACACGAGTTAATGATTGCACACGATTGTGAGCAAAAAGACGACTCAAGCAATAATTATCCGGAAATTTGCGCCTTAAATAGCGATAGATTGGATAGAAATGAAGCACAGCTTTCATCTTCTAACGACTGTCGAAAGGGCTCTCACAAAGAATACCACGGTATTTTACGTGATTTCGGAGTAGCGCACTACCAGTTCAAACCTCAAAACAGACGGTCCTATTACGTTCGTATTGATGAAGATATCATTTGGGGTTTAGGTCTGGCAGATGCAATTGCTAACTCAACGGTGCAGAAAGGTGATTTCATCACACTCAAAAAAGAGCGTGAAGAAGTTGTTGAATATGCCCGTATAATTGATGAGTCAGGAAACCGACTCGGTAGTGAGAAACTGGCATCTCCCAAACGGAGATCTTTCTGGTTAATCACAACTGTTTAGCATCACGCTTAACAGTCAAGGCTTTTCTACGCCCTAATAAAATATATTCAATCATTGAATATACTTTATTCAAAAACTCTGAGCTCATAGTTTTAATTATGTGTCTCTTATTTAATAAATAGGTGAAAATATGTGTGAATTATCATTCTCAGGTAAAATAAATATTATTCGCTCGACTCAAGTAAAAGACAAAATAGTCTATGATGTTATGCTTGAAGATCAAAGTGCTTACTTTCATATAGTTTGTAAGGACACCAAACTTGCAGAGATATTATCAAATGCTAAAAGCAATGATACGATATTTGCAAAGGGTGAAGTTAAATTAAAAGAATCTGTAATTAACAATATTGTTAAAGAAAGATTCTATATTCTTCCATTTATATTATCAATCAATGGCGTTAATACTTACCAAACAAAATCAGAGATTGAAATAGATGAGGAAGCAAGACAACAGCGCGTTAGAAGTTTAGAACGCATCAGAGAGTTAACGGATATATTAAACTTTAATAAATCCAGAAATTCGCTTGATGAATCAAATAAAAAATTGGAAGAAAATAAATATGATAATAATCAGCTTTTGTTAAAAAGCCAATTATTAAGTTCATTAAATAGTAAAAAATCTATTTGAACTAATATTCATCAATTCCAATTCAAACAATAGCCGCTATATGCGGTTTTTTTGTTTCTTAAATAGGTATCTTATATATGTCATCATCGAATATAGTTCAAGGTAGCAAAGCTGTTTCTAACATAATCGCAAGTTTAAAACCGAAATTTACTGAGAACTCTCTTAGTGAAACATCGTATTTTAATGAAGCAATTTTTGCTAAGAATCAGATTGATAACAACAAAAAACTAATGGCGATTGCTATTAATAATCCCGCTAGTTTTAAAACTGCTTTTTTACAGCTTGCAACAACGTCACTAACGTTAGACCCTGCTCAAAAATTAGCATACTTAGTACCCAGAGATGAGCGTGTTATTCTTGATGTCTCGTATTTGGGTTTAATTAAAATGGCTATTGAAGCTCAAATGTGCAAAAACTTAATTATAGATTTAGTTTTTGAAAAAGATAAATTTGAGTTCAATGGCAGACGGACACCACCAACACATCACTATGACCCTTTTGCTGATGTTGGAAATATTCTTATAGACCAATTCGACAAAGGCTCAATCGGTGAAAGAGGTAATTTCAGGGGGGTGTATGTTGACTACCTTCTGCATGACGATACTCACTTGATTTACTTCATAACCAGACGTGATATTGCAAGCGCACGTTTAAAATCTGCAAGTTGGCTGTATAGTCCTGATAAATCTCCGTGGTCGTTGTTTACTACACAGATGATCAGAAAAACTGCTATCAAATCCTGTATACACTTACTTCCTAACGCTAATCAGGCAATCATGCGAACAATTGATTATCTGAATACAGATGGGGGTGAGGGTTTTACTCAAAATCGTCCTGTTTCGCTCGAAACAACTACTTATGAAGCTGTACACGCATTTACCGACCAAGACTCAGCAGTAGTAACAGACTCGCCTAAAAACGTGTCTGAGGCTATTGTAGTTGATGTCATTCGTAATGGAGTGAAACGGCGGATTGACAAGCTGGTTGAACGGTGCAGCAAGACCAATGCATTTGAAAGCATGCTTGATGAAATCTCAAATAACTTTGAGTTTAATCCTGCTGAAATTGAATATGCAAAGGAGGAATTAATAGCAGAAAGAAAGAATGTATTTAATAAAATACTAACTAATGCAATCCAGAATAATAATTTTGAAGATGTTGATAATTTCATTTCAACTGTTTCAGGTTCAGATCAAGTGGCATTTATAAAAACACTTGAGCAAGTTAAATCTGATTTAGCTTGTTGCCGACAGTTATTCTCTGATTGCAAAAAACAAAGCGATGTGACACCACTTATAAATAAGTTGTCTATTATCGAATTTAAACCGTTATCTGATTATATTTTGCTTACTATTGAGCGGAATTAATAGATATCAACCGGACCCGTAGTTTATCTACGGGTTTTGGATATTAATATGAATAATTTCGATATATATGATCTCATTCAAGGCTCTGATAAATGGTTAAGCTGGAGAAAAACGGGTGTAACAGCTACGTGTACCCCCACACTTAATCCCGAAGTTAAAAATGAGTTCAGCAATACTCCTTACAGCTTATATTTAGAATGGATCGGTGCTATTCCTCCAAAGGATTTGTCATGTATACGGCAAGTTGAAGTAGGGAAGCTATCCGAACAGTTCGCCCGACACTGGTTTGAGAATCAGTATGGGGAAATCAGTAGTCCATGTTGCGTGCGTAGTAGGAAATATCCGCACATGATAGCCTCACTTGATGGACTTATTGATAATAATGATGTTGTAGAGTTCAAAAATATATCCCCAAAAAATCACCGTATGTTATTAGAGGAAAAAGCAAAATCTTCAGTTTTCAACTATTACAAATGGCAGGTTTATCATCAAATGGTAGTTACTGGCAGCACATACGGGTACTTGGTATTCTGGTCTGCTAAAGAAACACCTATTGTCTTTAAATTAAAAATTAATGACAAAATAATAAATAAGGTTGTTACCATCACCAAAAGATTCTGGAATTGCGTTAATAACAAAACGCCTCCTGAATTTGATGTAAATAAGGATATAATTTATTTAAATAGTGATGATGTACTAAAAGAACGTAATATTAATCCTGATGATTTAATATCACGAACCAAAAAGTTAGTTGAATTACAATCTGCATTTCAATTAGCACAAAAACAATTGAATGAAGCTAAAGAAAAAGTAGCATCATTTGATGAACAGATAAGAAATGAAATAAAGGTTTTATCATCTGTATTAAAGTTACAACCTAATGCTCCCTTGAGGCTTGAAGGCTTTGGAATTCGATATTTAGAATCTCAAAGCGCTCCACGATTTTCTTGGAAGAAACTAAGAGAGAAATTGGGTATCAATGAAGAAGATCATCCTGATTGTTATGGTGAGTCGTCAATTAGAACATCAATAACAAGTTATGAATATCATTCTTCCAATTCAATATCATCCTCTGATAATTATCAAGATAACGATAATAATCAGAAAGGTGATTCAATAATAGATATATATAAATATTTATAATAACCCTGAGTTTTAATTCAGGTTTTAAGGATTATCAATGAATAATATCATTAATATGACAACTTATGCTGCATCCGAGGATCAAAAAAATTTTGGCGTTATTGATTTAACTCAAGATGAAAATGAAAAACTTCGTATGCTATTACGTGTTACAAACACCGAAAGAAAAGATTTATTAAACCAAGCAAATAGCATTGCTTTATTTGCTGAATTCTTGAGTGTTAAGTACAAAACAAATAAATGTTTGATTGGTGGAAAATCTTTTCTCATTCCTTTTATTACTAAAAGCATGAGAGATTTAGACATTGAAACTTACATGACCAACGTAAAACAAGTAACAACATTTGTGAATGGCGAGGTTTTAAAACGTCAACGTCATTGCGGTGTTATTAATTGTTCAATTTAACAAACTTAAACCTCAAATTAATTTGAATGTTTATTATTTAAATAGGTAAATATATGAACGCTGTAAATAACAGTTTTGATATTAAACGTAACACTCCGGTCGATATGGAATCTTTAGGTATTATTCTGCCTGAGAATTTAAAGGGCAAATATAGTATCAAAGGTTTTTCTAATGACCATCAATTTTCAGAGTATATCCCGAAATTTAATGAGAAGTATGTGTTTGAACCTTCACTCAGAAAGCATGTGTTAATGTGGTTTGATAACCCATTAGATACATCACTCTGGATTTCTGGACCTACTGGCTGTGGAAAATCGTCAATTGTTGAGCAAATTGCTGCTCGTATGAATTGGGGATTGATGAAAGTAACAGCCAGTCCTGATCTTGATATGAGTAGCTTACTCGGTAGTTTTCGGCTAAAAGTCGATAAATTAACGGGTGATCAAGAAACCGTCTTTCATGAAGGACCGCTAACCATCGCGTATAAGCATGGGTTGGTTTTTCTGATTGATGAGTATGACCAATTAGAACCTTCCGTAGCTAATTCCCTCAACGGGATCTTAGAGATGGGTTCTCTTGTCATTCCTGAAACAAATGAATGCATTCATCACCATGAAAACTTTAGATTTGCAGTAACTGCAAACAGTAATGGGACCGGTGATATGACAGGAAATTACAGTGGTGTAAAACCGCAGAATATAGCCAACCTCGATAGGTTTATGTTTGTTGAGGCTGACTATATGCCCGAAAAAGAAGAACGTAAGCTACTTGCTTCATTTTTGTCTGATCCTGAATCACATCAGTTACTGACGGATGGACTAATAAAGCTGGCTAACGATGTACGTAAAAGTACATCTGCGACAGTCACTAACTTCAGTAGTACCGCTATTTCAACTAGAAGCCTTGTGAATGTTGTTCGCCGTTTCGATTTTATGCTTCGTTCTAAACAACCACCGGTAGATATTCTGTTAGATGCATGGCAATTACATATCTCTAACAGAGCTCCTGAAGATGAAAAAATAGCATTGAACGATATGTTTAATGTTTATTTTAAATCTTAATTCAAATCTTATTTTTAATTTTAATTATTAATAAATCGACAAGGTAAATAGATTTATCTATTTGCCTTTTTTAAATATATAAATATGTAGGTGAATTTATGAGCCCAAACATTCTTGAAAACGTAGTAATTTTTTCTCTGGAAGGTATCCGTTTAACTACTGGAAGAAAAACACTTAAAGGTAAAGATATTAAGGTTATTAACACTGGAGATATAGTTCTGCCTCCCGAAACAATAGCCAGCCTCGGAACCAAAAAGGTTATTGACCCTGCAAAAATCAACAAAATGCGTACCTTTCGTACTGGTGCTGATGCAATCTGTTCAAAATATGGTGTTCCATTCTTGAACGGGTATGCAGTGCCGACTTCACTTGCAAGTCACGTAAGACAGCAGTTGAATGATTTAAAGGACCAATTCTATATATTCAAAAATGAGTTTTTATCCGCTATATCAACTGATTTTCTTTCATGGTTAGATAAAGAAGATGAAACTGTAAAAAAACTGTTTGAGTCCGAAGTGATTGACGTCAAGCGGTTAGATGAAAAGCTACAATTTGGTTTTTCTTCTTTCAATATTTCACCCTTTGGTGAAGGTGAGTCAGAAGAAAAAGTACAAAGCCTTAAAGAATCTGTCCTGCTTGATGTTGTTGATAGAATTTCTGAGTTACGGGAACGTGGCTCATACAATGCATCAAACATATCTCAAACTACACTCAATACGTTACGAGAAGTTGCAAGTAAGCTGAAAGGATTAGCTGTATTAAATCCAGATGCTGGCAGTTTAAGTGATTATTTGAGTAACTTTATTTCAACGTTGCCAAGCGTTGGGAGATTGTCTAATGACGAATCAATTGCCGTAACAACACTTTTTATTACGTTATCAGACATTAAAACTTTGAAGCAGTTAATAAACTCCACCAATGTGAACAATGTATCAGATGTGGAATTAACTGTTTTACCACAAACTACAAACAACATTGATGTATCAATTGCCATACCAACTTCAGTACCTGTAACGGGTAATACTGATAGTGATTTCATTGAAATTGTAGTCGATGAAGATGATCTTGCTGAACCAACAGAAAACGATTTAAACATTGTGAATGTCGCCGAAAACTCACAAACGGTTACAGTGCCGAATGTGAGTCAAGATGTTGTAGAAAATACGACACCAACTCCGACACCAATTGATGTTCAATCAGAACCTGAAGTAGTTTCTTCGGATTTACCTGTAAGTTCATCCTTTAGTGTTGAAGATGAAAATCAGGATGTTCCATTTTTCTACTAATAATATGGGAAACCAAACTAACGCCTGAATTTATTCAGGCGTTTTTATTTAAATAGGTATATATATGAAACAATTAAGAAGTGCAGCCTCATTAGCAATCGTTGCTAATGTATTGGCTGGCAAATTTGACATTTCAATTAAGTTTACTACTGATGAAGCGTATTGTGGTATATCTGAAAGTGGTAAATATGAAATAGGGATTCCTTACACAACTGATACATCTTTCGGTAATATTTTGTTAGGTTTTTTACTTCATGAAATTGGACATGCCAAATTCACTGATTTTTCATTTGTTGCTCAAACAGGCAACAAATATATTAGTGTATTAGAAAACATTTGCGAAGATATCTGGATTGAATCAAAGTTAGAGCATGTTTATGGTGGTGCCAAGTATTACTTGGATGCCGTAAGACAACATGTTTTTACCGAAAAGCCTATTAACTCCGTTATTTCAATTGAGGAAAAAATTACGTTTTTCATCAACTACGTTTTACTGCATGGTAGAAGTAAATATAACGGAGTCGTTGTTAACAACATTAACGATCTAAAACTTCAATTCATTTCAATCTTTACCAAAACAATTTCTGACAAGGTTGATAGATTATTAGAAATGGTGCTTTTATCCACAACTACTGTCGATAATAATCTGATCGCAAAAAAATTATTCATTGTTCTAGCAACAGCCCTTCAACTCAAACCACAAGATACGTTACCTCCTTCTAATGGGAGCTCTGATAATTACGGTAACTCTGAGGGCAATAACCCTGATGGTTCCGGTAACTCTAAGGACAATAACCCTGATGGTTCCGGTAACTCTGAGGGGAATAACCCTGATGGTTCCGGTAACTCTGAGGGCAATAACCCTGACGGTTCCGGTAACTCTAAGGACAATAACCCTGATGGTTCCGGTAACTCTGAGGGGAATGACTCTGACGGTTCTGGCAACTCTGACTGCTCTGGTATGGGTAAAACTTCAAATGGACCTAATGACGCCAATTTTTCAACCGAAACTGATATTGACGATTTAGATTCAGATCCAGAGAGTTTTAGCGATATTTTTAAGGATGTTTCATTCGATACTATAAATGCCAATGTTATTCAAGATATAACATCTACAATCTCGAATAAGGAACAACTTAAAAAGGATATGAGTTCCAAGGGAATAGTTAATGATTTTTTTAACGTTGCTATTATTAACACAGAGTGGAAGAAGAATTTTGATCAAGCCACTCAAACAATAACTTCTCTTGATATTAAAAGAAGTTTGACAACAGGAAGTAGATTACGCCGGTCATTTGAAAAATTAGTCCATGATAATACTACATCCACTTCACGGTTAAGGGAGCAAGGCGCAAGAATTAAATCTAGTAAATTAGCAGGTGTTAAAACGGGAAACACTAACATTTTTAAGACTAAAAATGTTATCCAAAGCCCAAATTGTGCTTGTTCTATTTTACTTGATACTAGTTCCTCAATGCATGAATACCACTTTGATACATCTCGTATTCGAGCTGCATTATCTTCCGTCATTGCAGTATTGGAAGGGTTAAATATCTCAGGTGTTTCAACCGCTTGCTATGCATTTCCGTTTTACGTTGAAGAATCCAATTCACTACTAGTACAAACGATGAAGCCAAGATACACACCGCTTCGCGCAAGTATTTCTCAAGGTGTTTTTACGCACAAAGGATGTTTAGGCTCTACTCCATTGGCTGAAAGTTTGATTCCCGTAATAAGCGAAATCGCTCTATCAAGGGAAAAGAAAAAGATGATTTTTATTATCACTGACGGGGAACCTAATGATGATAAAAAGACAAAAGAAATCATCAATTCAGCAACAATCGAAGGGATAGAAGTCTGTACCTTTGTATTGAACGAAGATGGTGCAAACGAAGCCTATTTCAAGGGGATATTTGGTAAAAATACAATATTTATCAATAATTTCAATGAAATTGAGCAATCCATACTTCAAATGTGTGCAAATTTAATAGTCACAGCACGATAGTAAAAGGTTACTTTTCGCGTTGTTACACAAAGTTTGTTTTCACTTACAACAACTATAAAGCCTCCTTCATCGGGGGCTTTTTTTTTACTTGAAATTTATCACTCTAATACAAGAAAAAATAATTATTGCAATTATAAAATACAAATATTTTCCATGTAAAAAATGAATAAAAACAGTGTTTTCCTAATGCAAAACATTTTTATTAGGTCGCTGACATCAAACATAAGTGAATTTCAATGAGAAAATATAAATATTTATCTATGGCTGTAATTGTGGCTATTTCATTTTCAGGAACAAGTTATTCTTTGGCAAATCAGGAACCTAAGAAAGCATACGATGATTCTGAACAGGTAATTGGTGGAAGTGTACAAGACTTGGAAAAAAAAGATGAAGGGTGGTTTTTCTATAATGAAAAGCAAGTCACGAAACCAAAGCCAATCACTCCAACTAAACCAAAACCAGATACACCAAAACCTAAGCCAGTCGAACCAAAATTAACACCAGCGCCAGCTCCTGCACCAGAGCCGAAATTTACAGTTAAATGGTATCGGGAAAACATTCAGAAGCTACGAGATGAGGCAATTGATAATCCGACTAAAGAGAATGTAAGGCGATACTATTACGTGCAACGGATCATGCTGGACAAAGCCAGTCGTTATGCAGATATGGCGAGACTGGTAACTACTACTGATCCGTTCATTGATGAAAACAATCGCCGATCCACATCCTCATTTGCGGCTATGGAGCAAACACGAGTAGCTGACGAAAACAGAGGACGTGTTTTGAATAGCATTTCAAGTAAAGCAGGTATCTTTTTCTTTTTTAAAGGAAAGGACTGTCCTTTATGTGAGAAGCAAGCCTTTGTTTTAAAAACATTTAGTCATGAAACTAGTATAAATGTAATTCCTATTTCTGTTGATGGTCTCCCTCTACCTCAAAATGAATTTAACAATATGAAAATTGATACCGGTCAAGCCAAAAAACTTGGAATTACTAATGTACCAGCGATTGCATTAGCCATACCCCCTAAAGATATCAGAATCATTTCATTTAGCGCTATCAGTAGTGATTCTCTGAAGGAACGCACTGTGTTGATTGCTAAAGATGCAAAACTAATTTCTGAACAAGATTACACAAGCACACTTCCCCTTAATCACAATGGATATATTGACAGCGACATAATCAAAGATATGCCAGACGATATTTTAAATGACCCAATTCTATTTGTTGAATATATCCAAAAACGATCTCAAGTTACAAAACCTTAAAAGGCTAATTTCGTAATGAAAAAGACATTATTAAGTTTGGTTGTTACAGCTCTTTTCGGATTTACTCCTATTAGTCAATCCGCTGATGTAAACGAGCAATTAAATAAGATGTTTGGCTCTATGTCGAACACAACCAGCGGTGGTTCTTATAAGAGTGTTACTCGCGAGGGGTACGTAGGAGGGGGCTTCGTGGTCCGTAATCAACTACGAACCCTTACACCCGTTAACGTAACGTTACCTAAAGCGTCTGGTGGGTGTGCCGGTATTGATTTCTTTGCAGGGTCATTCAGTTTCATTAACACGGAAGAATTTATTCAATTGCTCCGAAATATCGCGGCTAATTCTGTCGGACTGGCATTTCAGTTGGCTATTAACGCTATGGATGCCGTACTGGGAGGGGAATTATCAAAACTACAATCCATCATACAAAAGCTGAATGAATACACCGCCAACTCATGTCAATTATCAAAAGGCTTAATGGTAGATATGGCAGGTGCAATTAGCGAAGAAATGAAAACGTCAGTGTCTGCACAGCTTTCGTCTAAAGGTATTCAGGATTCATTCAATAGCTATAAATCCGAGGTGTTAGGTAAACAACCGCCAATGATAGCAGCACAAAAAGCCGGTTTAACAAAACCGTGTACTCACTACGGTAATGTAATGTGGTGTTTATTAAGTAAAGGTGGATTTAATAGTGGATTTTTAAATTCTACTGACGAACAAAAAGAATTAGTTATGAGTTTAACCGGTATGGTTATTGTAAAAGAAGCCACACAATCTAATGACAAATCCACTCCCATATTGCACCAAACAATTGCCCCCATCCCTATTGAGGAAGTCTATGAACTGTTGATGAAAGGCTCAAAAGAAAAAGAAAATGTTCAAATCTATGGCTGTGGTACATCAAAAGACACCTGCATAGCTCCAGCACCGAAGAAAATTAAGGTTGATGGGCTTCAGACTCAATTCTTAGATATATTTGAAAAATATAACTATCTTCAAAAATATATAAGCAATGAGAAACCTGCTGAAAACATAAAGCAAAAAGTATTGTTTTTCAATGTTAATGGGGCTGTCACTAATGGTTACAAATTAATAGAAGGTCAAGATACTACTAGAGCAATGCACTATTACAGAAATATATCTGAAATAATTAGTTATGAAGCAGCCTTCGTATATTTAAACGATATGTTAACTGTCGCAGAAAGCAGTGCAGATAGAATTATAGAAAACAATGAGGAACCTATTTTTGCTCATATCAAAAAACAGCGTGAAATGATACGAGATGCAAAAGTAACCCTTCGACAAATACATGATGGTTACATTGTTAAGCATGGTGGTTTAGTCAGAATAAACGAAATATTTAATACATTCATGGTCGGTACGAAACCAATTCACGTTCCAGATGGTGTGAACGCCCAATAATCAATCGGAGTAATCAGTAATGGATTTTCACGTATACACATCATCTGGTGGAGCTTCGGCGCTTTCAATGGTGTTTAACGGGCTTAGTATGCTCAGTAACGATGGTGTCTTGGCAGGATCATTTAAAATCGCTTTTTTGTTATCTATCATCGGATATGTAATAAAATCTGCCGCTGATGGTGGTAAAACCATAGCATTTCAACAAGCTGCCGTATCAGTAGTTCTATTTTTATGCTTCTTTCAAGTTACAACAAGAGTCACGATTGAAGATGTTACAACCGGCGAAGTACGGGCTGTTGATAATGTACCTTTCGGTGTTGGTTTTACAGCATCAATTATCAGCAATACTGGTTATCAGTTTACACGAAAAATGGAACAGGCATTTTCAATGCCAAGCATGACTGAAAACGGTCCCGTTGACCCATTGTATACCCTTGCATCAATGTTTGATGCAATGCGAGATCCGTTAATTTGGTCCAGTGGCGATAGCAAAAGTGCTCACTTAGAGGAAGCTATAAAGGTTTACACAAATCAATGTCTTGCATTTGATATTGCAAGAGGGGCTCAAAGTTTCATGGGGATCATGAATAAGCCATTTGATGATCAACTAGCAACAAGCCCGAACAGAACTATTGCCATTGAAGTAAACGGTAAAGTTGATGATGTGTCCTGTCTTGAGGCAATGAAAAGTATCAGGCTTATGGTTGGCGGACAAGCTGACTCAATCGGTAAAGGTGTGCTCAGTGTAAGAAATGGGTTTAGTGAAAAATGTAAAACATATGGCTCAAAGAACCAGTGTTCACTGCCTTTTGCAAACAAAACCATGACTGAAGCAATGACATTTTTTGGAGCAACTGGGAAAAACCTACGGGATTTTCAAGCACAGCTATTAATGTACCCATTCGTTGTTAATATGCCACAAACCGCTAATGAAAACGCCTATCACTCATATGCGGCAGTTGCTAAATCACAGTCGCAAATTCAACAATCATTCAAATGGGCGTCTGAAGGTTCGTCATTTCTAATTTGGATTCAGTATCTTCAGTCTTTTATACAGGCGGCTGTATACGGTCTGGTGCCATTTGTTGCCTTCGCTTTAGCATTCGGATTAATGGGCGTAGGTTTGAGCCTTAAATACGTTCTGGTGCTTTTGTGGATTCAAACATGGCAACCGTTGCTGGCGATCATGAACGCTATTATGTTAACTAAAACACAGTCTGATATCTCAGTGCTGGTTTCTGGTGCTTCTAGTTTCTCCGATTTATACCATTTGTTATTTGTTACACAGAAAAATATCGCCATAGCAGGGCACATGATGGCATCAGTACCGATGTTGGGCGCATTTGTGGTGTTTGGTTCCTCTTATGCTTTCACGGGATTAACAAAAGGTCTATCAACAACAGGTGCTCCTGATACGTCACCAATGACTCCAGATGCTACTGATTCTCCTGCTTTACACAAGCAATCAGCAGTTACTGAACAATCAGCACATAATGCAGTATCAACGATAACTGGCGGGAATAGCACTGCTCCAAAACTGGACTTATCAAATACGCGACAACAAGCTATACAATCTGCTTCCAGCAGAAATATTACAGCTCAAGAAACTTTAACTTCTGCTATTGATAAAGGTGTTAGTTCTTTGAGTTCTATGGGGATAAATACATCTCATAACTACGGATCTACCATCAATAGTGATACAGGTTTGAGCAATACAGTTAGCAATTCATCCAATAGTGGTTCGATGCTCACAACTGGTAATACATCTTCCACTATTGATGAGAGTGCCAAAATTACGGCTTTATCCGGTGACGCAAGCGTATCAGGTGGTATGGGTGTAGGTTCTCCAGAAACGGGTGGTGCTGGTGGTAAAGGAGTTTCTATTGGTGGTAGCACTGCCGTTAGCGCTCAATCCTCCGATATTCACCGTAATTCCGGAGCTCAAACAACCGGCATAATGACAAATGACTCTGTTGCAACGAATGACGCAACTAGTGTATCTAATAACATTCAATTTGCTGAACACATTGCGGATCAGCTTGATAAACATGGTGGTACTCAAGAAACAGCACAACTTGCTCAAAGCATCCGACAAGCCGCTTCACAAGCAGAAACAGCACAAGAATCATATAGTGATACTGTTTCTGCGAATAATTCAGTATCTACCAAACAGTCTTATACCGCAGGTCAGGTGGCAACTTTAGCAAATGAAAACAGTAATGTTATAGACAAAATCAATAACGAAAACCTAAGTAATGATGAATTTCAAAACAGAAAAAAAGAATACCAACAGCAGCTTAGTTCCATTATGGGAGCTTCAGATGCAGAAAGCGCTGCGACAATATATGCGGCAAATGATACTGGTGGTTTAGCTAATCACTTTGGCGAATTGTTCGGTCCTGCAACAAACCCTACCGGTGCAATGAATGGCGAAGAAAGTAGAAACATGAATGTTGCACAAAATACAGAGACAAAAGTTCAAGAAAATATTGTGAATAATCAGGGGGCTGTTAATACCAAGTTCGTTAATACAACTGCTCAAGCCCAACAGTACCTAAACAGCCAACAGGCTAATATAGAAGATGAGTCAGCCAAAAATAATGCAGGACTAGGTATGGCTGAGCATTATTCAGAATCTAGGAGAGCTAGAGAGCAATTACATGGTAGCTCGGTATCAGAAAATAGTTCTCGAATAATTTCAAATGAAGGTACAAGTGTTGCTACTAGCATGAATGCATTGACCAATTCAGTTAGTAACGTGGGTGCAGACCAAAACAATATAGAATCAGATACAACAGCAAATTTAAATTCTATGAAGTCAGTAAACGCTGCAACTATGCCGTATGAGCAGTCCAACAATATTACTGACGGTCTGGCAAAATATGCAGCTATTGCTAAAAATTCCACCTCTATTAATCAAATTAATGAAGCAGCAACAAATTTCGCAAATACATATTATGAAAATGGTGGTAATGCTAGCCGTGACCAACTTTACAGCGCACTTAATAATGTGCAAATTGAAGCAAGAACTGGGTCTGGAAATACTCAATTAAACATTACCAACAACACATTAGCTGGTGGTAACGGCAATCAAATTCCTCAAAGAAGTCGTCGAGATATAATTACCGGTACTGATCTCTCACCTAGTTCTATACCAGAAAAACCAGAAAAATCAGAAGGTTCTGGTGAAGATAAAGCAATTATTACAAAAGGTAATCCAATGCCAAGAGTAGAACAAATTAAACCACGATAACGGATATAAAAAAGGCAAAAACATTGTGTTTTTGCCTTATCTTTATGATCAGCGTTACTCAAATTGGCATTAAAAAAAACACCAGAAAAACGACGATAGCAATACCTAATCCATAATCTTCTAAAAAACTACCGAAACCAGAACCGTTTTCACGCTTCCTAACATAAGCAGAGCCATATAAATCAATATCATGTTGACGCTGTTCTGCGGCTTGTTGTTCTGTTTTTTGCATTCTCTCCGCATGACACTTACACGAACGGGTGAAGTGATAATAACGCGGTCGTCTGTATATGAAACCGTGATTAAAAGACATATCGCCCCCCTCAACTGATTAATTTATATACCATCAAATCATACCTTATTTGATAAAAAATTACATGCTAAATAGAACCCTTTTCTAAGTATTTATCCTGAAAAACAAAAATGTAAGGTGTTTATCATGTGATGATCTGAAAACCATGAGGAAAGAAAATGATTCAAAATTTTAGGAGAAGAAATTTTTCTTCGGTGGTGACACATTTATCACTAATAGCCTATCTCTCAGTGATGATAACACCCGTTAACTCATTTGCTGAAGTTTCGACAAAACCTCCAGAAAACACAGGTAAATATCAGACAGATAAAAATAATCTGGAGGGAGTTACTGCTGGTCATGACACAGCTAAAGAGGCTTTAAATTTTTATAAAACATTACCAAGCCTAAATGTAGATTCGAAAGGTACTTCACAATTTGGTAAAGGTGAATCTGTCAATTTTAACAATATTTATTATAAAGACAGCTTTGCTATGGGGGTAGATGATGTATCAAACGTCTATGGCAATGATAGCAAAACAAATGAAATTGGGTTTCATGAATCAAAAAAACTGAAAACAGAACAAAGCCCCAAAGGAGAGGCATACCGAACTTTAGTAGGGGCATCCCGTCACTCCTCAATTGACATTAACAAAGATGATGATGTTTTTAATGTTCATAACGATTTTCTCTCAAATGAAAAAAAATATTCCGATGCTATTTCAAAATGCGAAACAAAACAGGTATTTGAGGATTATGTAGATAAAAAGCACATACCTGATTATAAGGAATGCACAAAAACAGTCGATGTGACAGGTGGTTACATAGTTAATCATCCATATTTAGCAGGTTTGGTATCTCATAATTCAGGTCCTGCAAATATTAAAACCTGTGGTGAGACATGTGTTGATATCTGGTTAGGAAAAGTAGGTGATGACTATTGGAAAGGTAACTGCCGAATATTTGAAGATTATATGTCTGTGAATGTTATTAACCCAACCGCTGTTATTAGCGCAAAAATAACCCGCGCTAAATGGGATGATTACATGCAAATCTATGCTGGTACAAGCACTGATCTTGAACAGGTATGGGGTGGACCACACGGAAAAGATGTTTTTCCACCTGAAACTCCTGGTCGGTGCGAACTTTCAACGAGTTGGGATCAGCAGTTAAATGTTGATGTGACTGAAAAATTTAGTAAAGTCCAACCGAATGATGAGGTATTTTTTAAAAACAGAGTATCAGTAACCGGTGCAGGTGAAGGCTTTGCACAATTACGCATTCAATTTGATAAGAAAAAAGCACTTACTAATGATGTCTGGAGCTCGCCACAGCAAAGTGAATTTAACAAGGCTGTAAAAGCCATTAAAGAAGGATTTTGTCAGGATTACACTGTTGTTTGTCATGACACAATAATCCCCGATAAAGACGGTTGTGCTGTCATAGATGGTGTCAAACTCTGTAAAGAGGACTTCGTACCACCTCCGTTAGATAAAATATCACCATTCTGTAAGAGAGCAGAAGTGATCACGCATTGCGGTAAAGAGCATGGGGTAAACAACACATGCAAGAAATACGAGAAGCAAGGTTGTTCGTTTATAAAATCTCAATGTTTAACAGGAAAAGAAGGTGATATTGCTGGTTGCTGGCAATCTAGTGAAACATGGGATTGTGGAAAAGATGTTACCTTTAATAATGGCGCAGTCCATGAAAAGCTAATTTGTGACGGCGCTGTACAATGTCTAAATGGATCATGTTTACGTCCTTCATCTCAAGAGAATGGTGATTTTGCAACAGCGGCTGCTATGTTGAATGCGGCATCTTTTGCATTGGCAGATACGAATTGTGCTGATGCAGAAGAAGCAAACAACGGTGAATCTTCTTTGAATAAAGAGCAATGTGTCATTTTCAAAGGTGAAGCTCTGACATGCCGAACGGCAATGGGAGGATGGGTAGATTGTTGTGATCAACCGGTCGGTGTGAGCTGGATAGAATACGTACAGCTTTCAATGATGACTATGAGAGCGGCAGATGCCTTAGCGATAGAAGCAGGGTTGTTTGATGGTGGTGTAGGCTTATTTGATATGGCAAGCACAGCAGCTATGGATGCGGTGGAAGCTATTACAAAACCTGCTATTTCCGCTTTTAACTCTTTTGTTGGAAATGCCGGTGCTGAAGTAGCTCAAGGAGTCGCTGAAAAAGGCGTTGTCTCGATGACAACAGCAGCGCTTAACAACCTAACAACCAAAGTTGCCGAATGGACTGCAAACACCTTCGGTGAGGCTGTTACAAACGCTATTTTCCAATCCGCAGCTACTGAAGGCGGAAAAACTGCAACTCAATCATTAGCAGAAAACGGAGGGGCTAGCTCAGGTGCTTCAGTAGTGCAACTTTCATCAACGATCACAACAGCCATGTCAGTTGTCGGATATGCATACTTGGCATACCAAATGGCAAACCTATTGGTGAATATTATATGGGCTTGTACCGATGAAGAATTCAAACTGGCAATCAAAAAAGAAACTAAGTTAGCGACAAAGGTAGACAGTTGGTGTTCTAAGAAGGTCCTTGGCGCATGTATCGAAAAGAAAAGTAGCTACTGTGCGTATAACTCTCAGGTAGCCAGAATAATCACTGAGCACGTTAGAGGAACAATAGGATACGGTGATACAAAAAATCCGAATTGTGAAGGAATTACATTAGCAGATATGGATAAAGTAGACTTCACCAAAATAGACTTTTCTGAATGGACCGCAACTCTTAAAGAAGCCGACATGCTTCCTGATTTCAAAGAATTTGACCTCGATAAATATACGGGTTCTGGAAGTACACTCAATGCTGATGGAAAGCGAGTAAACTCTGTCGAGCGATTTACCAGAGGGGTTGAAGGTACAGATTTAGAAGAAGTTAGACAAAGAGCGAAAACAAGGTTAAGTGTTAAAGATGAATAGATAAAAAAAATCCCGCTTATTAGCGGGATTTTTTTTATCTAAATTTATATACCTGACCATTCCGTATTATTTTTGGCTCACTTTTCAAATTGCTCGGCAAAAACAGTACGGTTTCAGGACCTAACTCAACACTAATTTTCTTGAATTCTTCCTCATACCTACCAGTATCGTGTAAATAATGAACACACTCATGATCCGTATAATTATATGAATACTTCAGATTAGTGAATGGTGCTTGATGCACATTTACATATAGATTCTGATCGGAAATATTTCTATTTTCAGTAACAGATACAAATTTAGCAGCGTTACATGCTAAAACATTTCCAGCCACTTCAGCTTTAATTGCATTTGATAAGTATTTATCAAAGACAGAGTTAATACGCTTCGTTTTCAAAAGTTGGTCACTGAAACTCAGCGGTGTAGATCCCCATTCGGTTACTAGTAAACGACCTTCCATCATAGGCGCTCGTTCTTCTGGTGTGCTTGTATCAAAAGCTAAGAGCCCAAAAACAGGGTTTACTGTTGCAGCAAGGGTAAGATCCACTACATTTACTGCATTCTTACTTTGTGAGATGATTTCTCTTAACTGATCCATCCCTTTTGTATCGCTTACAACAATAGGTTCCTTAATTTTTTTTAATGAATTTCCTTTCTGACTTGGTACTAACACAGCAAAGATTGTGTAATTATCCGCATCATCATCTAGATTATTCAACCCTATTGATTTAGCAATTTTGAGAGCTTCACTTCCATTTTCAACCACTGGTTTTGAAGCCTCATTATTATATATCCAATTACTATTTTCATTATTAGCACAGCCGGATAACACTAATGAAAATAGAATTCCTGTAATCATTTTACAACTTTTCATTATTCACCCTTATTATTAATGAATTCATTTTCTTTAGATTCAGAGCAATAAGGACATTTCATATTGCAGGAATCCTCTGATTCGTGTGTAAGATAGATATATTTCTGCCGACACTCAAAACAGCCAGTTAAACCAATTATTCCATTTCGGTAATTGGTTGCAATTTGCCATGCCAAGTTCGGATCAATTATGTGTTTCTTTAATGGATCATCAAAGAAACCACAATGAACATTAAATAAATGGCGGTATGCTTTATAAGCACCAACCAATTCTTCTATTTGCAATCTATTTTCTGGATCTTGTGCAGTCATTAAATATACATGTAAAAAATCAGTTGCAGATCGTTTATCATGTTGATTAGCTAATATAGTGCTAATTTTTCTTAGTCGTCCTAACGTAAAATCATTATCCTCATTATCAATTCCTGAATCATTTCGTAAACATCCATACATACGTGGAGATATTGCTGGAATCTCAGACAATATTACATTCTTTCTAAATCCAAGTTTTATCATATCAATTGCTAATTGATAATCTTCTGGCGCAATAGTTAATTTCATTTAAACACCTTTCCACATAAGCGCGCTCTAGATTTAAGATAGAATAATACATCATCATATTTTTTATGATAACCATCACTATCGACTAATCTAGTTGATATAATCGAAGGTCTGTAAATTGGAGAAATATTTATTTGCTTTGAATACAAAGAAAACAGTATTTCCTTAAAAGAAAACTTATTAATTGTATTGTATGACTGACAATCATTAAACCAAAAGAAATGATTAGTATCTGTGCCAGACATGCTGTTAATAATTGCTGATTCAATTAGCATTGTTAAACGCAAAAATGAAACATCCAACAGAGATTTTTTAAAATTTGGGTCTTTCTTAGTATATAAAGACTGAGAATCCTCTTTATAGCTTAATATATAAGCAGGCACTTTCAATCCACTGAAAAAATCTCTCATAATGGAAAAATCTTCAACAAAACAGGTTTTGTCAGAATTGACGATCACAAATGGATTATTATCAACTCTTTCAGAATTACTTAATAAACTGAAAAGTACATCAGTCATTTCAGTGTTGTAGCAATTTATTTTATTGTTCATTTTCTTTCAATCTTTTCCATATGAGCAGAACTGATTCACCATATTCTTTAGCTTTGTTCTTTAACGCTGGATTTGGTGTGTGATAATTACCGATGGCTTGCGCTATATCATTTGGAGATAGTTCAATCGCTCGACACAAGACCTTCGCTGATACCTCAATGTTCTTATCTACATCTAATAACTCAGCAGGGTCAGAAACATAATTACTACCGTTCCAACGCCAATTAATTTGTGTAATACCGATATCAGTCAATGCTGAAACGCTTACATATTCCCGCACTTTTCGGACAGCATCATCTCGGTTCACCGGATAATAAGAGCCCATAATTGGGTTATTTAAAGCATAGCGATGGGGTGCAACAAAGGATTTATCGCCTGTTCTATGGGAGCTCTCTTTAAGAGCAATAGCATAGAGTAAAAGCGGATCGAGGTTACATTGTTTAGCGTGCTTTTCCCACGAGGTATTAGTTAAATCTACAACAGCAGCCTCGCAAATCGCAGCATTAAAAATGCTTAAAAACAGAAGAAAGCGTTTCATCCTCCCCTCACTTATTCTGAGCATATACGTATATATCAGTATAAATTATAGTAAGACATACATTAGTCGTCAACACACTATCTACGACTAATGCAATTTATTATACATTTATTTACAGTATGCGTAAACAGAGAGGGAGTAAAATTTCACTTATATTCAACATGTTACATAATATAAATAATTAGTGGCATGATACTTATTATCCAAAGAAATTAATAACATTCGCATTAAGTCGAAAATAGGTGTTTTATGGCTTAAGAAAGACAATTCTTTCTTCTGCACCAAAATTGTTATCGGCACATTTTCAAAAAACATTAAGTCACCAAGGGGGTTTTGGTGACTTAATGTATCTCACGTATTAAGTCACCAAAACAGTAGTTACGACTTAGTGTAATCGAAACATTAAGTCACCAATAGGGTGGTTACGGTATAATTAGTTTATGTTAAAATGACTTTTTCTGAACCTTTTCTGGAGTGCTGAAATTCATGTCAGTATCATATGAAGATGCGTTATTGCTAAAGCTGGAAGCAATCCTTGCTGACTGTGAGGAAGCAATAACTGTATGCGCTGATAATGCGGTAAATCTGATCCAACAGTTTATGCAAGAAATAAATAACAAACAGCTATTCTCCCCATACCTGCCAGTAATTCATAACGACAGGGGCTCAGTACGGATTCGATGGGGAATGGTTGTGATGAACAAGGCGACTAAAAAAGTTGGCTCTATGCGTAATGCTCCAACCACAGGTAATGGCGATTTTGACATACGCTATTTTTCAATTCGGTCTGATGAAGTACGCCAACTTATTCAAAAATACGAGGATAAGTTTAAAATTATCAGGGCTGACATTAAGCAAACCAAAAATATTACTAAATCATTGAAAATGAGAATTACACATTTGAAAAAGGGCACAAGAAAAACGGTTATCGGTGTTACTCGCTGATTTTTATGTTTTTTTTGTTTACTGTGAGCCGTAGGCGATCTTTTAGGGGGTACTGTGAGCCGTAGGCGATCCTTTCCCTGTCTTTAAAAACAGCGTAGGGGCGATTTTGAGAGGACTTCCACACATCATCGTGGATAAGCATTGGCGTACAGGCTAAAGTGGCTCAGAATCGCTTAGACGAAGCATATATGATATTAAAAAGCCACTACTTGCATCCATTCACTTTTTTCAGCCATTTTGTGCAGTATTTTACGAATAAGTAGAGGCTTTCCCTTTGGGGAAGATAGCCAGACACAATAAGCTCTGACTATTTTTCTGTAATTTAATATTGAATCTTAATTAATTAATCTTTTCCATA
The DNA here is from genome assembly GCF_013255915.1 of Providencia rettgeri. Taxonomy (GTDB): domain Bacteria; phylum Pseudomonadota; class Gammaproteobacteria; order Enterobacterales; family Enterobacteriaceae; genus Providencia; species Providencia hangzhouensis. The sequence goes on from NZ_CP053897.1 coordinate 127,191, forward strand.
TATCCATACTTGAATCTGCTGATATTTTAATTACATCCCAATTAATACCGTAATTACAATCATGGTTGTTTTTAAGTGCCTCCAATACATCTAAACAAAAATTCTTTTTATCATTATCACTTAAATTAAAATAGAAAACATCAAGATCAGTTTTATTAAATTCATCTAATTCTGTTTCACTATCCCAACCGGAAACAATACTTGCATGAATATCTTCAGCACACCACGTTACCGAGAAAAAGTCTTTCTCAGTAACAGTATATTCTTCAACACCTATATTCGACTTGCTTATTATTCTACGCGCTTCCTTTTCAGACTTTGCTTGTACATCAAATGAAGCTAGAGCATAGTTATTGTTATTAAGATTAACCTTATACGATACATTATAGGTATTCATGACTCATCCTCGTTTAATTATTATTAGCTGTGGTAATTAATTATATTTGAGAATTAATAATATATTCGTACAATGCTGAAAGCAATATTTTTGTAAAAATGATAAATACAATATCACCACTTATATAAACACAACAATTCATTATACAATTAATTACCAAATTAACAGAATTAAATTAAATCTTAATTATTCATCTTTAATTAAATAATGAAGTTTTCACTTTGACAAATATATATCTTTATTGTTATTTGCTTGATATGGTACTACTTCTATTTTTTCTCGCCTAACGTATGCCATATAAAAAATTAAATTGGATTTTATTAATGAACCTTAATACCAATACTAATATCATCGAATCAATTGAGATAGACAGAGTAATTGCAATCCGAGAACATGCTATTAGCCTATATAAAGAATCACTCTCTAAAGCAGCAGAGGCTATCGAAATATTAAAAACAATTCCCAATACCAACAATCATTTTCCTCACCAATGCATAGAGGACGATTTAATTGATTTGCAATACCCTAGAAATACTAATGATGATGATAACAGAACACGGTTTGAACTTTGGTTAGACAGAAAGATATGGAAAATGTTTATTGATAAATCTGGTATCAAAACAATCATGAGCAATAAACAAATAGAAAAGTTACATTACGACCTTTACGATATGAAATCGCCTATATTCAACTTTGAGAATGCATTAAGCACTTTTACAAGTTTAAGCGCTAACAAAGCTGATTCATTTAAGAATGGATTGATGGATGCGTTGCAATCTGTCTCATGGGATTACAAGAGTAATAATCCTCGCTATCTTGGCAAAAAAATAATAATGGATAATGCTGTTTCAGTTCGTAAGTATTCAACTAGATTTAATAAGACTGACACCGTTAACGATCTAGTTAGAATATTTTGCATCTTACAAAAAAAACCAATTCACGAATTTCAAAATAGTGTAGGGCTATATATATCTGATAATGTGCGAACTAATAATAAAAATTTTGAAACTGAATTTTTCATCGTTAAGTGGTACAAAAAAGGCACAATGCATCTATTATTTAAAAGTGAAAGTTTGATAAATAATACTAATGATTTGATCGCAAAACTTTTCCCCTCAGCATTGCCGCCTTTGTGATACACATTCACAGTCAAGGTATCGAGGTATATCTACACACATCAGATATACCTCAATTAATCCTCACACAGTAATACCACATAGAATAAGCCTCATATAAACCTCAGTTATGCATCACACCCACATCTAAATGATATATTTTCATTTTCATTATGATTTTTACACCCTGATATTTCTCAAATTAATCTCATATCAACCTCTTGCGACACTCAACTTCCACTGTTAAAATTACAAACATACTCAATATCGCATCAAATAAATCTCAGATGCATCACATTAACAATTAGAGGCTTCAAATGCGTATTTATATAGATGATGGTTCTACTAACATAAAAATGCTGTGGGAACAGGATCAGGAAGGTGAAGTAATTAAAATTAGTCCTAACAGCTTCAAACGCGGTTGGGGTACGGCTTTTGGTACTGGCAAACCATTCAACTATACCGTTGATAACGAGAAGTATTCATTCGATATTATTGATCCTGACAATTTGCCAACTAACAACGTAGCTTGGCAGTATAGCCCTCTAAACGCAGTTGCAGTGCAACATGCACTTCAGATTAGCGGTTTACCTCCCCAAGAGGTTGAAATCGTTGTCACTCTACCATTGGCAGAATTTTACGATCAGGATGCGCAATATCGAATGGATAACATCCAACGCAAAAAAGATAACTTAATGCGCGAAGTTCAAGTAAGCCGGAATGAACCTTTCAAAATCAAAAAAGTAACCGTTCGTCCTGAGTCAATTCCTGCGGGTATATCTTTGTGTGATGAATTAAGACCCAATCATTCTGTACTGATTATTGATATTGGAGGCACCACAACTGATATCTCAATGGTTTCTGGTCAAATGACGTCTGTATCACGCATTTTTGGTGATCCTACGCTTGGCGTATCATTGGTGACTAACGAAGTCAAAAGAGCTTTGGCGAACGCTTCAACAGAAACATCCAGCTATAACGCAGATCAACTCATTATTAACCGGCACGATGAAAACTATCTGTTAGATAACATCAACAGCGTTGATGATATTCAGATGGTGAAAGATGCCATGAATAGCAGTATTGAACGACTAAATACCCGTGTGCTCGATGCGGTCAGCACCTTTAAGGGCTATACACATGTCATGGTTATTGGTGGTGGAGCTGCGCTTTCCGCTGATGCAATCAGAAAGAAAATAGCAATCCAACCAGAACGTTTCTACGTGGCTGAAGAACCTCAGTTTGCTTTGGTTCGGGGTCTGAAATTATTAGGATAACGTTATGAAACAAGAGCGTAAAAAGATAATTTTGTATCTTCGTCCCGAACTCAGCGAGGCTGATAAATTCGCAATTAAAAAGATTGAAGAATCGCCGGTTCAAACTGAAGCAGTACGTACAGCGTTACTGGCAGGGATCGCATTAGGGGAAATTGATGATAGATTGCCTTCTTTGCTGGCTTCAATTCTATCAGACAGGACAAAGGCTGATACCTTCAAAGTAATGTTAGATTCCTTTCTAACTGTTGATAGTGACGGCACTCATGCTCACAATAAAGTAAATTTGAGTCAGGCAAAACGGGCGTTACTGACTGATAAAGTAAAAATAGAGAAGGAGCCCCCAAGTCAGGCAGCACAGAATTTGAAAGGTTCATTACCAGATTGATGGGTGGTGTATGTCCGAACAAGTGTATGGTGAGACTTTAAAGTTCTTCGCCGATTGGCAGAAACACGAAAAGAAACGTTCCTGTCTTAACTTTCAAAAGGTAGTTTCCAGATCTGGCGTTCCTACCCTTAACATCGAGATAGCACCTCTTGAAAAGGATGGAACTGCAAGATGGGAACAGAAAATGACTATTCAGTTATCCTTAAAAGAATTGACTCAACTCACTGCATTAGTTCTTCTATCAAAGAAGTATATTGATAATCTAGATGCCCGATATCATGGGGGTCATAGAAACAAAGGGTTGTCTGTCTTTGATAATGGCAAGTCAGGAATGATTTTCTTGATCTCTGAAGCAGGACAGACGCTAGAACACGGTATAGATCAATACCAACGTTTGGAACTTGCTGTGTTCATCGTACAGCAGCTATCCGCAGCGTTAAAAATAAGTTATGCATGTACTGTTGTAACGCTAAAAAGTCTGTATTTGAACGACACTCATTAACTGAGAAGCCTAAACATTTGTTTGGGCTTTTTTTTTCAATCATAAATGAATTTACATTTTTAGCTCTGAACAGCGAGAGACATGAAAACTTGTTTTCGTGTCGGTGTCGCTGTTGAACAAACGAGCAAAGCGAGTGCGTTAGAAAGCATAAGAAAATTGTCCACAGTGAAGCACATCTTAGCATATTAAGATCTTTTCTTTCTTTTTAGATCTTAAAACATTAAAACCTTAGATATGGGGATATATTCATAATAATCATTTAGTTACGATATTAAAGGTCGTCGCTGATGCAGTGAAAGGTCGTCGCTGATGCAGTAAAAGGTCGCCGTTGATGCAGTGAAAGGTCGCCGTTGATGCAGTGAAAGGTCGCCGTTGATGCAGTGAAAGGTCGTCACTTGTAAAGTATATGCGGTTAATTATTAACCAAGGCTCATTATTTAATCAAAAAAATCCTATCCTATTAATTAATATTAGTTTATTTTCTAATTTTGTTGTGGATAAGTACGATTTTCTTAAATGTTTTGTAATATTCCACTACCGAAAAAGTATATTTTTGATTTGCTGCAAAAGGTCGCCGTTGATGCAGTTAATCAATAAAAAGGTATTTTTCTGCTGGTGGCTAAAGGTCGCCGCTGATGCAGTATAAATATATACTTCTATCATAATTTAATCCATATATATCAACACGTTATGCAAAAGGTCGCCGTTGGTGCAGTATAGTCATAAAAAAAGGTACTTTTCTATTAAAGGCTAAAGGTCGCCACTTGTGCAGTATATAACGGTGTAAATGCTTAAAATAAATCCTTATATATCATATTGTTACACTAAAGGTCGCCGTTGATGCAGTACGGTCATAAAAAAAAGGTATTTTTCTGCTGGTGGCTAAAGGTCGTCGCTAATGCAGTATAGAATGGTGTAAGCATGTATATATAATCCTTATATATCAATCGGTTATGCTAAAGGTCGTCGTTGGTGCAGTATGATCATAAAAAAAAGTTATTTTTCTGTTTAAGGTAAAAGGTCGTCGTTGATGCAGTATAGAGTAGTATGGTGGACTTCATTAACTTACTGTTTATCAGTATGTTAACGAAAGGTCGCGACATATGCAGTTTGTCATATGGAAATTTCGTTAACTGACTTGGCAATAAGCCGTCATGGAAGTATTGCTAATGTGAGAGGTAACATACTTTATGTATTTATTATCACAACGTTAAGGCTATTTTCGTCTGGTGTTCAATACTCCACCAGCTACGTATTACTTTAAAGGTCACTTTGCTTTTAGACAAAACAACCTTTAGAATATATACCTATCATGTTGGAATTGAGTCTTTTGTGATGAAAAAGAAGCAAATCAGTAACTTAACACTTTATACTAATGTTCGTCATTCTGATGATTTCAATCTTTCTCTCGCCAGCTTACCTATACCGGCGAAAAGAGTGCTGTTTCTTATTCTCGCTCAGATATCTGATCCTAGAGAATCTGTTGATGAAGATGAAATATGCTTTGAGGTTAAAGCTAAGGAGTATGCTGAAATTTGTGACGTGGACCTTTCAACTGCGTATAAATCCCTTCCACTCGCCGTAGATACTCTGTTGAGCTCTCACATATATGAAGATCTAAGTGAGGAAGGTTTTAAACGAGCTTCAAAAACCAACATTACAACGAGTGCTACATATTACTTTGACGAAGGCTACTGCAAAATATTCTTTAACCGTAGGGTATTTCCCTATTTCTTTGAATTATCAAAAAAATTCACGACACAAAACCTTTTTTATGTAGCTAGATTATCGGATGCTAGTTTGGCAAATCTATATCAGCTAATTATGAAACGGTACTCTAAACGTAATACTATTGCCGAATATAAAACGTCTTTCACAATTGGAGTTGACGAACTTAAGGACGAAATGTGGCTGTTCAATATAGATAAGAAAGGCAATAAGGAATATCTCTATCAAAGCTATAAGTATTTTGGTCAGTTTTTAAAGCGGCTGGCGGTTAGTTTGGGTGAACAAACGAATATCAAGGATGTTTCAATTGCGATTGAGTCACGTAAAGGACGCAAGGCTTCTGTGTTACGCATATCCTATGTTATTCACAATGAAAAAGTGGGTGGTTCTATGCCTACCGATAAGGAACTGGACGAGCTCGAAAAGCAGATAGGTTTATTATAGTAATGATGTATAAAAATAAACGATTACAAGAAAAAATTACTCAGTTCAGTTTGCAGAACCCGAATTATAAAAAAAATGCTATGTTGAACCATATTCAGGATGATTTATTTGAAATGAAATCATCAGGCATGTCTTGGAATGCGATTATGGATGCTTTACCGGCTTACGGCTTGATGGTCAGTGATAGCAGTTTTAAAAAATTTTTGAAGAAATCCAGAGAACAAGAATAATAGCATGATCGGTCATATTTCATTTTGTAAAAGTCGCCATGAAATATGCCAACATACAAAAGATGGTGTAGTTACATGGGCGTTCCACCTTGAACAGCCGCGCCTAGAGAAAAGGGGGAGAAAAAAAGAGAAAAAGAGAGAAAAAAGCGCGAGTCAGGGGCGCAGATGTCTAAGTTTCGCTCCTGTATTTGTTGAACGCTTATTTGTATGTTGGCATATTTGGTTATGATTCTTTCTTTCTAAGAACAGGAGTTTCATGTGATGCTTGATAGCTATATTGGTTCATTGCTGAAGTACCTCCACCAGCTTGACTCTCTTTTTCGAGATACAAAGGTAATTTCAGCCCTTACCTGTGTCATTCCACCGGTAGAAAATGGTTGTGATGATATCGGTAAATGCATTGAGCCGGTTGTGAATTGGGGTCCTCATGCCTATACATCGGTTATCTCATGTTGGCAGGACTTATACATTTCTCCGTTGTACTCACAAAAGTTTGCGAGGCGAACAGCCGGATATGTACAGTTATCAACTGCGGCTATGGAACTTGCTGATCATCTAATCAAAATCAATACCGTAAAAAACAATATCAGAAGCTCGGTTGTCGCACTGCCGAAATCTGAGCGTTTCAGAATTTTGCGTAAACATCTGAGTAACGTAATGACACTGCATTTGTACCGGAACATTCCTGTATTTAACTCTGACGATGTGATCACTCATGCTTCATATACGTGGGGCTTAAAAGGACTCATGCAGAAAACAGACCCTGTTAAGCTTTATCAGCTCATAGCTGACATAGCAAAAGGCAACGCTGAGTTACAGGACTTAATGGATAAAATCCAAGAGTGCCCTGCTAATAGGCTCAGAATAAAGCGTAGCGTTACGCCGCAGCCGATCTGCAACCTAACCTTTGCCAGTGGGAAAAAACGCTGCATAAACGCTCCTGTGCCGTTTTTGATAGTGCAGGATCAGGATTTTAAAGTAAGTCCCCTGCCATTGTTTACTGCTGAAGCAGACAGACAGGAGCGTTCTGACAAACACAAAACGACTCTCCTTGGCGTGTTTAGGGGGCAACAGATAATTAAGTTGGAAAAATGATGAAGAAAAAAACACAACGGGAATTCTCAACCGCTCGTTTTTACTTTTGTGCTTCAGTTGCCATGTTTTCGTTGATGGGGTGCGTCTCATTGGAGGAACGTGAAAGAGTTGCGTTTGAACTCGTAACAAATGAACCAAACCAAGAGAATATTCAATCTTATCTGAAGCTGGCTGAAGAACTACAAAGAAAGCAGGTTGATGAAGCCAGACAAGCGGCAGATGCGGCTACGTATGAGCGAGACAAAGAGCTCAATGAATATTTCAAACAGTATGGGAGGACCTATAAAAAATGATGAACAACACAGCGTTGTTACAGCACATAGCCTCTGAATTTATAGCCCATTCAGGAGTTCCTGCGAAACCGGCATTTGATAAAATTAGTGCAGGTGATGAAACATTCATTAATGAACTGTCACCATCGGATCTGCTTGAATTACTCGAAAACCCCCTGCCTATTATCATCAATACTTTGACCGGTGAGCCTCATTCCGCAATACATAGCCACAGTGACGATATATTGCCCGACTGTACAAACTATGCATATGGGATAGGGTATGAGTCTGCTACTGCTTTGTTTGTATTGGTAGAGGGGATTGAGAGTTACTATCTCGCGCTTAAAGCAAAAGCATATCTGAAGAACCAAAATTATTTGCCGTTCCTGATAAAATTTAACGGTTTAGACAAACATCCTGACAGCCAAAATCTATACTATTAATCACAGAGAAATCATTATGAAATTAGCCTACCCACGCACCAAAGAAAACTACACCCTTAAAGTATTACGTTTGTATGCCCTTACTGAAATATTTGTAACCCCGCCAGTTGTGACCGGTGATATCTATACCGTAGATCTAGCACTGCTGCATATTATGACCCCTAACAATCACTTTAAAGATGAAAGTAAAATAGCGAGTCTAAAACATTCCTATACACATGGCGAAAAGGTTTCACCACTATTGGTTTCAGTCGTCATTGTCGATGGGCTCCCTAAACTGGCTGTTATGGATGGATTCCAACGTTACTGCGCACTGATGGAAATAGTTGCTGAAGGTGGTCAAATTGAAGGGGTGGACGTAAAAGAAGCGTGATACTGGTGGTAGTTTTTGTTTCTGGAGTGAATACATACGTTCATGCACTATAACTGATGAAAAATACATTCTTCTTTTCGCCAGTATGATTAATATAAACTGTGATTATGAAATGACAGGTGTTTACTACTAAATTTAAAAATCTTAAATACGAGAATGTTAC